>WREE01000005.1 GCA_009779515.1 Symbiobacteriaceae bacterium | reverse complement strand
ACTGGACCCGAGGTCCCCGCGCACGTGTGCATGGGGTGGGAGTCTGGGGTTTGGGGGCGGGTAGCCCCCATCTAGCAGAGTAGAAGCCCATGAATTGCGTTCACCCATGGCATGATAGAAACGGGCTTCTACGCCGCCACGGGAACCGTGGCTCTGGAACGTAGTTCCAGTAAGCGCAGGCAGGCTTTGCCTGCCGTAGCGACGGGGGTTTGGGGGCGGGTAGCCCCCATCTAACATAAAAGACCAATATGCGAAAGGAGAGAAGGCGCATGCCTCCCGCTCTCTTCAAGAGGCGGAGTCTCTTGCGCCGCTTAAGATGAATGCAGAGTTAATTTCGGTGGGCACCGAAATCCTTCTGGGACAAATTATCAACACCAACGCAGCTTGGTTGGCTGTACGCTTGGCAGAAATGGGGATCAACTTGTACCGCCAGCAAACAGTGGGTGATAATTTGGGGCGCTTAACCCTTGCCGTGCAAGAAAGTTTACAGCGAGCGCATATTGTCATTCTTACCGGCGGGTTAGGTCCCACTGATGATGATCTTACCCGGGAAGGGGTAGCTGCTGCCCTGGGGCTTACCCTGGAAGAAGATGCTGACCAGCGCCAGTGGTTGCTGGAACGTTTTGCCGGACGCATGACGGCTAACAATCTTAAGCAAGCTTTCAAACCTCAGGGAGCGACCATCTTACCTAATCCTCATGGCACCGCCTGTGGCTATGCTCTGGAAACCGAAGGGCGTTGGCTCTTTATGTTGCCAGGACCGCCTTGGGAAATGGAAGCCATGTTCAACAACCATGTGGCGACTACCCTTAAAGAGCATTTTGACTTAACTACCCATCTATATCATCGGACTCTGCATTTTATTGGTATTGGCGAATCTACTTTGGAAACCGAGTTGTTAGATATCTTGCGTAATCAGCAGGATCCCAGCATGGCGCTCTACGCGAAAACTGGCGAGATTGAGTTGCGCCTCACTACTCGTGCGGTTACTTACGAAGAGGCGAGACGGCACATGGCACCTACCGAAGAGGAGGTGCTTAAGCGCCTCAGCAGTCATGTCTACGGCTTCGACGACGATAACCTCTTTAGCACCGTCGCTTCTCTGTTGGTAGAGCAGGAGCTAACCCTGGCGTTGGCGGAGTCTTGCACCGGCGGACTCATCGCCAGCTCCTTCACCGACATACCGGGAAGCTCAGCTTATTTTTACGGTGGATGGGTCTCTTACAGTAACGCTATGAAGATACGGGAGCTGGGAGTAGCTCCAGAGCTGCTGCAGCGTCATGGCGCTGTCAGTGCGGCTTGCGTAGCTGCCATGGCAGAAGGGGCCAGGCAGCGCAGCGGAGCACAGTGGGCTTTGGCAGCTAGCGGTGTAGCAGGACCTGGGGGGGGCACTCCAGAAAAGCCGGTGGGGCTGGTTTACCATGCTTTGGCTACTCCTAACGAAATACGCATTATCCGCAATACCTACTCTCAGGATCGCCTCCGTAACAAAAGCCGAGCCGCCAAACAGGCAGCTTATCTCCTCTGGCTTACCCTCCAGGGACTGCCCGTCCCAGAAAACCTGCGGGTGGAAGTTGAACTACCTTAACCTGCCTCAGCGGGTCACTGGTGGCAGAGCAACCCGTATCTTGGGGGAGTTTAGACCCCAAAGCGGCATCACCAACGTTTTATCTTTCAAGGATGTGCGCTTTATCGATCCCTTTGGTTTAATCATAGCTGCCGAGTATTTACGCTACTTAGTTTTTGCCGCTGAGCAAGTGGCCATCTATCTTCCTCAGGATGGGGAGGTTTTGCGTTACCTGCGCCGTAGCCGCTTCGTGGAGTTTGCCACGCAGTTGGGGAGGGTGCTGCCAGAAAGTAAAGCCTTTTACCCCAAGCACCAGGATGAGGATTGGCTCCTCCCTCTTACCCCATTGCGCAGCGAGGAGGAGGTTCCCGGCTTGGTGGCTCGCCTCTACAGCTCGCTGCAAAAGCTCATGGAACGCAGCCAAATTATGGCGCCAGGGCAGGCGGCACAGATGAGTAGCCTGCTGGCGGAGCTGTGCCAAAATGTGACTCAGCATAGTTTCGATTTAGGGCTGGTAGCTGCCCAAGTATATCGCACCCTCGGCTCTCAGGGGGAAAAGCGGACTATCCAGATAGCCGTAGGGGATTTAGGTATTGGACTACGGGGAAGCTTAGCTAAACGTTATATGACCGTAGAGTGGAGCGATGCCAAGGTCATCAGCCAGGCGCTGGCTAAAGGTGTTTCCTCGGTGGCTCAGGAGGGGCGAGGCTTAGGGTTGGCTTTAGTTTACCAAAAAACCAGTGAGTTTAAGGGGCATATTCTCATCCGCAGCGGAACTGCTCTTCTAGAAAGCAAAGCTGCTACCGACCTTTTTACCCAGGGAGCCTATTTTCCCGGCACGCAAATTGCTTTAGAGTTTTAACGCTTCGCAAAAAAATATTTTTCAGGGGGGTTGACAAACAACCCCTCTTATTTTATACTTTCATCGTGTTCAGAGAAAACAATGAAAACGATGAAAATGAAACCGAGAAGGTGGTTAACCCATGAAAGTTCGCTCCTTTAAGCTCAGGGAGCAGGCAGAAATATTAGTCACCAGGCGCTTGGGAGAGAAACTGCGTCAAGAGTTAGTCGCCCAAATCCCCCGGGGGGAAGATCCCGAAAGCCTCCTCTTAGATTTTGCGGGAGTACACATTCTGGACTACTCCTGCGCCGATGAACTGGTAGCTCGCTTGTTAGTGGAGTTGCAAAACCGCCTTCACGGTCAGCGTTTCCTGCTCTTATGTGGCTTAGACGAGACTATAGAGGAAAACGTGGCCGTGGCTCTCAAGCAACGCTCCTTAAGTCTGCAGCATAACTACGGAGGTAACGGGGACTGGCAGCTACTGGGGGAGTTGCGTCCCTACCTGGAGGAGTCTTTAGAGCTGCTTAACTCCTCCCGGGAGTTAACTGCCCGGGATCTGGCAGATCAAAGCTCCCTGGCTATTAATACCGCCAGCAATCGCCTGGCAGAGTTGGCGCGAACCGGTCTGGCTTACCGGCGCACTCATAGCCTGCCTGCCGGCGGTAAGCAATTTCAATATTACAGTATTCTACCAAATTCGCTATAAGGAGAGATCACTATGCCTAGAGACAGCCGTCCCGGTAAAAGTTCGGTGGGTCGCGATGCTACCCCCAGTGAAAAGCAAACTGCTTTACAAAATGCTCTGTTAGCTATCGAAAAAGATTATGGCAAAGGCGCTATCATGCGTTTAGGAGAAATGCAAAACCGTTTGTCGGTGGCGGTCATACCCACGGGTTGCCTCTCGCTGGATGTTGCCTTGGGGGTTGGTGGAGTACCCCGGGGGCGGATTATCGAAATATTCGGTCCCGAGTCTTCGGGTAAAACTACTGTGGCTTTGCACATTATAGCCGAGGCACAAAAAGGCGGTGGTATGGCTGCCTTTATCGATGCCGAACACGCCTTAGATCCGGCCTATGCGGCAGCTATTGGCGTCGACACCGAAAACCTTCTCATCGCCCAGCCGGATACCGGGGAGCAGGCTTTGGAAATTGTCGAAGCTCTCGTCCGCAGCGGCGCTCTGGATGCCATTGTGGTGGATTCCGTGGCTGCTCTAGTTCCGAAATCGGAAATAGATGGTGAAATGGGAGATTCTTTTGTGGGGCTCCATGCCCGCCTCATGTCCCAGGCTATGCGTAAGTTGGCTGGTGCCATCTCCCGCTCCCATGCTACCGTGGTCTTTATTAACCAAATTCGCGAAAAAATCGGTGGCGGCGGTTATGGTCCTTCCGAGACAACCACCGGAGGGCGAGCCTTGAAGTTTTACTCCTCAGTGCGTATCGATGTGCGCCGGGTGGAGACGCTCAAGCAAGGATCCGACCAAATTGGCAACCGTACCCGAGCCAAAATTGCTAAAAATAAGGTGGCGCCTCCTTTCCGAGTCTGCGAATTCGACCTTATGTTCGGCAAAGGCATTTCTAACGAAGGTTGTGTAGTCGATATGGCTACCGAGTTTGGCGTCATCCTTAAAAGCGGTGCCTGGTATTCCTACAATGGGGATCGTCTCGGTCAGGGACGGGAAAATGTTAAAATTTTCCTCAAGGATCACCCTGAGCTGATGGAGGAGCTGGAGAACAAAGTGCGGCAAATTCTTACGGAAGGTAAAGTACAACTGCCGGTGTCACCGCGAAGCGCTGCTGACGATGACGACGATGATGATAGCAGCGACGAATTTGCCGATCTCACTCCCGATATTATGGAGAGCTAGGTAATGCAGGCACGCTTAAAGAAAGCCACCGGGTCTTCTACCCGGTGGCTGGTACGAGATATGGCAGATAGTGAAGCTCCAGAGTTTTCAGAGGACGATGTTCTGGAGAGAAGTGAGAGTCAGCGGACTAAAGAGGAGAGCAGCGAACTGTGCTGGCAAAAAGCCCTGCAGCTTCTGGCACGGCAAGATTATACTTATAAGGGGTTACAAAGAAAACTGGCAGAGAGCTTTACCATTAAAGCAGTCTTGGCAACATTAAACCAGGCCCAGGAGGCAGGTTACTTAGACGATACCTCCTACGCCACCAGGTATATTACCTATCGTAAGGGAGAGCGTTCCCGTCAGGAAATTCGCCAGGAGCTGTGGCGCCGTGGTATAAGCCAGTGCGATGAGCTTCTGGATACCCTCTACCCTCTGGAGGAAGAAGGGGATACCGCCCGGGTCTGGCTGAGCAAATATATGCAGCGTAACTCTAGCGTAGGAGAAGCGGCAGCCTTAACCTCGGCGGAACGGCGTAAGCTTTACCAAACCATGCTACGCAAAGGGTTTAGTTACTCAGCGGTGGAAGAAGCTCTGCGCTAAACCACCGAAGGTTCGATAATTAAATCTCCCCGTGTAAAGCGCTCCACGGTAAGACGCTGGAGTATATCGAGATCAGGGTGGGTGAGCGTTAAAATATGCGCTGCCATCAGACGTGCCACCATAGGGGAAATCATAAAGCCGTGACCGGAAAAGCCTAAAGCCATTTCAAACCCCTCCAGTTCCGGCGCCGAGCCTAAAATGGGCGATTTATCCGGTGTCATGTGGTATAAACCTGCCCATTGGCGGACAATACGTAAGTTGCGCAGAGGGGGGAGCATGGCGGTTATTTTGTCGGACATATCTTTGAGAAACTGCCAACTGCTACGTATCTCCTGCCCTTGCGGTTCCCTGGGGTCACCTAGCCCCATAATAAAAGAGCCATGGGGAGTTTGCTGGCAGTAGGTATTGTGGTGAAAAGACATCACCATAGGACCTTGGAAAGCGTCCACCGGTTCGGTCACCAAAATCTGGTGCCGCTCCGAAATGGTGGGAATTTCCACCCCCGCCATATCGGCAATGAGCTTGGCTTGTCCTCCAGCAGCATTGACCACTACCCGGCAGGCAATATCCCCTTGGTCGGTGCGCACCCCGGTGACTTTTCCCTTGGCAGTAAGTATGGCTGTTACCGTGGTATAGAGATTAATCTCCACCCCCAACCGTTTGGCGGCATCGGCATAAGCCTGGGTGACATGAAAAGGGTTAGCATGACCGTCACGATGATAAAAAGTTGCCGCCATCAGGGGTTCAATATTCAAGTGTGGTACAATCTCTTGGGCTTCCCGGGGAGTGCAGAAACGGGAAGCGATACCCAGGCTGTTTTGTAGCGCCACATTTAATTTGAATTGCTCTACCTGCTGAGGGGTGTACGCCACCAACAGGTAGCCTCCCTGCTTGAATTCTATATCAGCTATATAATCTAAATCCTCCCGCAAAGTTTCAAAATCTCGGCATGAGCCTTGAGCTAGGCGACAGTTCAGTTCCGTCCCCCACTGCTGCCGTACTCCGGCGCCGCAGCGTCCGGTAGAGCCGGAAGCATGATAGCTGCGTTCCAGTAAAACAACATCCTTCATGCCGTTTTGGGCTAAATGATAAGCAATGGAACAGCCTACCACGCCACCGCCAATAATGACCACTTCAGCCTGCTGCTTCATACCTCCTTCTCCTGCTTCTCTTTGGCCACCCAGTCAGCTACTGCTCCCAGGGTAATACCTTTGAGAGGTTGCCGAAAAGAGGAAGGGGTAAGCTCTTCCAGGGGTTGGCCGGTGACAGCTGCCAGTTCCTGCATTACCAGGTGACGGCAAGTGCGTCCCTGGCACGGTCCCATGGTAATACGGGTGAGGCGCTTGAGTTCATCCATGGAGGTAAGACCGTGGGCAATCCAAGCTCGGAGTTCGGCACGGGTCACATCGGAGCAACGGCAAATAATGGTGTCATCTGGCGGAACATTATCCATGTCTCCTTAACCTGCCTTTACTAAAACTTAAAATGACGCACACTCATAATATGCTCTGGGGGTACTTGCAACCAGATAATGGGGGTGCGGTCTTGGGCGGGGCTATTTTGGACTCGCAGCACGGTGGCACCGCATACAGCGGCGCCGTCTCGTCCTACCCCCAGTACGGTCGCTCCTACCTCCGGTAGGGGGAGAAATTCGTAGGGGAGGCGCACTACCCCCTGCTCTCCGCTGCCATCGACAATAAAAATAGCCAAACCGGGGCAGCAAGCTACACATATACCGCATCCTATACATTTATCCCAGTCCAACACCGGTAAAGCGTTGATATCGCTGACGAGAGCAAAGGCCTGGCTGGGGCAGTTAGTGGCACAAGGGTTGCAGGGTATTTCCTGAAAACACTCCACGATAGCCACCGCACCCCGTGCCAAGCGCTCCTGGTGGGGGGTAACGGCTGCTAAAGATGCTGTGGGTAGCATTTATGTTACCTCCTTGGGGTTGTCGGCGGTTGGGTGGAGTTTTTCCAGGCCGGAACGGATTTTAGCTCCCCCGGGACCGGCGCGTAAATCGTCTAGCTGCTGCCGGAGCTCGGCTGTCAGCTCCTCGTCGGCGGGAGAGTTATAACCTAAAGAGAGAGCGGCAGACAACCCTGCCAGGGAACCTTCGACCATGGCGGCGGAGGCTTCCTCCACACCTGCAGCGTCACCGGCAACATAAATACCGGGGACGCTGGTTTGCATTCCTTCATCTCGCAGAGCTACATACCCTCCCAGTTCGGCAATATATTGCATGGCGCATCCAGCTTGCCACAACAAGTCGCATAAGGGGGAGAGCCCCACTGCCAAGCAAATGGTGTCACAAGTTATCTGCTGCTCACTGTGAGGAACCGGCTGCCACCTGTCGTCTAAGCGATGGATGATTGCTCCTTCTACCGTATGCTTACCCAGAGCTTCCTTTATACTATGTCTGGTGAGAATAGGTACCCCTAAGCGGAGTATTTTAGAGGCATGAACCAGATAGCCGCTGATTTGAGGCGCCGCTTCTAAAACCGCTGCTACCTCTACCCCGGCTTGCAACAACTGATAGCTGACGATAAGACCAATATTGCCAGCGCCGATCATCAGCACCCGTTGAGCCGGCTTCACTCCGTAGACATTCATCAAGGTTTGCACCGCACCGGCGCCATAAACCCCGGGGAGGTCGTTGTTAGGGAAAGCCAGGAACTTTTCACTGGCGCCGCTGGCTACAATGAGGCGCTTAGGGATCATCAACCGAAAAGCCTCATGGTCTTCGATGGTGAGAGCGCCATCTTCGTAGTAATACCCCAGCACGGTAGCACCCAAAATAATTTCTACATTAGGCAATGCCCTTAGCTCGTTTTCCAACAGGGTAGCAATATCTATACCTCGTGTGCCCGCATGTTGCTTATGGGAGCCAAAAAACATGTGGGTTTGCTTAATCAATTGCCCTCCCAAGCGTTTTTCCCCTTCAATGATGGTAACCCGAGCACCGCTGTGTGCAGCTTGGAGCGCAGCTGATAAACCGGCGGGACCGCCTCCGATGACAACTATTTCCCGTTGTTCCATAAGGGTAACTGCCCCTTTCCTTGCTGGCTTTCGACTACCATGCCAGGTTTTACCAAGGTGGTACAGGTCTTGACATTTGGTCGCCCATTTACTAACATCATACAGGATGAACACTGTCCGATGGCACAAAAAAACCCTCGCGCACGATGCTTTTCGGCA
The DNA here is from genome assembly GCA_009779515.1 of Symbiobacteriaceae bacterium. Classification (GTDB taxonomy): domain Bacteria; phylum Bacillota; class JAAYKD01; order JAAYKD01; family WRDA01; genus WREE01. The sequence goes on along the minus strand of WREE01000005.1, from coordinate 16,345 downwards.
CTGTCGCTTAGGTGATAGATACCGGCGGCATGTAGGCTGGCGGCTATAGTCTCCCCCAGGTAAGCTTCTAGCGGTTGTCCGTTAAAGAAGAAGGAAATTTTTTCCCCACGACGAAAGGTTAAAATAGGGTGGTTACTAAGACGCATGGCAGAACCCCCTCAGGATGACAACTGAAAAGCTGTGTACATTATTCGCCTTAGCACAGCTAATTCCTGCACCTCAAGATAATTAACGGGAAGGAGAGAAGGCGTACACTCCCTGCTCTGAAAGCAGAACTGGAGATTTTACGCCGCCCCAAATGAGAAACATTTCGGCAGATCGGCGCGCAACGCCTAAGAACAGCCACTGGTTTAAGCAACTGGTGACTGCTTTTTCCCTATTGTTAGCCCTGGCTATTTCTTTGCCGGCGCTTGGCTTTAATCCCCTCATGACCAAAAAGAGCTCCCCCTCTTTGGTCACGGCCACCGTGGAGGATGACTATTTTACCAATGCTCTTTTCATTGGCGATTCCCTTACTCATGGTCTAGATCTCTATAAAGTTATTCCCCAAGCTACCTTTGTTGCTTCTACAGGCATTAACTTACTCACCATGCGCACTTCCCGTCTTTTCACCTTAGCCGATGGTTCGACTGGTACCATGATCCAAAAAATCACTTCGCTAACAGCTCCGGGAAAAATTTATCTTATGTTAGGCAGTAACGGCATCAACTGGATTGCCATTTCCCGTATGGTAGAAGAGTATGGCGACTTAGTGGATGAGCTTAAAGATACCTTTCCCAAGGCGATAATTTATGTGCAAAGTATGCTTCCCGCGCAAAGCTATGTGGCAGGCAGCCAGCCTGGATTTGCTGCCAGTAATGTTCAAGCCTATAACAAGGCTCTTAAAGCCATGGCTGCAGAAAAGGAAGTAACTTATTTAGACGTTCAAGGGGTTTTTAGTAACAGCGAAGGTTACCTCAAGGCGGAGCATTCCTCCGGCGATGGCATCCATATCACTGCTGCAGGTTACCGCCTGTGGTACGACTATCTCAAGAAAAATGCCCTTGTGGAGGTAGCCACAGTACCAAGAGGTAATTAGGTTGTATACCAAGTTAGCTGGCTATCTGCAGCGCCCCCTTCTTTATGAAAAAACCGCTACCCTTTTTTGGAACGACCCCCATATAGCTACCCAAATGCTGAAGGCGCATTTAGACCCTACCAGCGATGCGGCCTCCCGCCGACCGGAATTTATCCAAGCTTCGGTGGAGTGGCTTGCTTCCCTGTTACCCCCAGGTTCTGCCATTCTGGATATTGGCTGTGGACCGGGGTTGTATACCAAACCGTTAGCCCAGAGGGGTTATCAAGTTACCGGCATGGATTTCTCTCCCAACTCAATCGCTTATGCCAAGGAGCAGGACTCTCTGAGCTGCTATCTCCTCCAGGACTACCTAACCATGGACTTCACTGCCACTTTCGAAATGATTACCCTCATTTGGTGCGATTTTGGTGCCTTAGTCCCTGAGGAGCGGCAGGAGTTACTTGCCAGGGTTTATCGCGGGCTTAAGCCGGGGGGTATCTTCGTCCTGGACTGCCACTCTCCAGAGCTTTATCGCGACGAAATAGACGGAACCACCTGGGAGTTAGCACCCCAAGGTGGTTTTTGGAGCCTCGAACCTTACTTACTGTTCCGGGGCGAATATTTTTATGACAGCCATATAGGGGTGAGCCAAAATGTGGTGGTGACTGCAAGCCAAGTGTGCAGTTATCATATATGGCATACTTGCTTCACTCCGGAAACACTGCTGGCAGAATGCTCCCCTCATGGCTTTACCTTAGCTGCTCATTACGGTGATGTAGCTGGCGCCTCTTACGATGCCTCCAGTCCCGTTTTTGCTGTTCTCCTCCAAAAATAAATTAACCCAGCTTAAAGCCGCAGCTAAAGGTGGTTATACCCCCGACGCTTTCGGCTTTTATTTCGCCCCCTAAACGGGTGACGATGGACTTAGCTATGGCAAGACCCAAGCCAAAGCCTTCACCAGAACTGCGAGCAGTATCTACCCGGTAAAAGCGGTCAAAGACCTTGGTTAACTCTTTAAGAGGAATACCTTCGCCCAAGTTGCTAACCTGCAACAAGCAAGAGCGTGGCTCGCTGGTTAGAGAAACCGTTATTTTGCTGCCGCGATCGGCATACTTAATGGCGTTGTCCAGCAAGATGGCCAACAATTGTTCGGTTAGCTCTCTTTCACCGCTGATAACCACTTCAGGAGCAATTTCCGTAGACAACTGTAGCTCTCTCTCAGCGGCAGCTGCGGCGAACAGGGTTACGGCTTTCTGGACTGTTTCGGAAAAATTAACAGGTGAATTGTTGTCCCACTGTCCACTGCCTTCCATACATGCCAGGGTGAGCAAGCTGTTGGTCAGCTTGGCCATCCTAGCAGTCCCTATTTTAATGTAACCCAGCCATTCGGCTTGGGTTTCTTGGCTTTCTCCCAGGTTGTACTCCAGAGCGTCAATATTGGCATTAATAATTGCCAAAGGGGTTTTGAGTTCATGGGAAGCATCAGCGATAAATTGCTGTTGCTGTTCCCAGGCTAGGGCTATAGGACGGATTGAACGGTTAGCAAAGTACCAACTGATAAGGTAAATTATCCCGATCATAGCTATACCTACAATGATAAAAGTGAGCAGGAGGCTACGCAGAGCATTCTGAGATTCGGTTATATCTAAAAAAGCTGCCTGGGTGAGAGTGATCGGGTTCATGGGGAGAGTAAAACTGCCTTCTAGACGCCCTGCCATGGTGATGATCCCCTCCACAGTGTTGGCAGGTCGGTAAAGCCAGGTGCGGTTCTCCAGGACAGCTACCGTTTCCCTCTGGACGGTTTTAACCAGCTCCGCCGCCTTGCGGTAGCTCTCTTCGCTAAGCTCCACCACCGATTCCACATGCAGCAGTTCCCCTTCGCTATTTATATATAGCACGAAGGAAGGAGAGCTCATGGGGGACAGGAAGCTACTTTGTATGGTTAATCCTCCGGTACCTGCTCTCAGCCTGGGGTTGTACTCGGGGTTAGCCGATGGCTTCCCGGGAGGGAATAGGGAGCGGGAGAGTGCTCCCTGCAATTTGGCAGTGTTATCCCTCTTTATATCATTTGCCATACTGATATAGACCACCGCAAAAGAGGCAGTCATCACCAGGGAAATAATGATCAAGTTTAAGAGGAGCATTTGGTTGCGCAGTCGTATAAACATGTTAAACTACCTTCAGGTTAGCATGTAACCTGCACCCCGTAAGGTGCGGATTTTAGTTTGGTCGCTGGCATCCTGCATTTTACGGCGTAAGGCAGATATTTGAGCTTCCACATGGTTGTCTTCAGCGTGGGAATCATAGCCCCAGACCTTTTCGATCATACTCTCTTTGGAAACAATAGCTCGAGGTTGATGCAGCAGCAGTTCCAGTAGCTGAGCTTCTTTGAGGGTTAATTGCACTGCTCCCATATCTCCCTGGAGGAGGAGGTTGTGAGGGTTTAGGGTAATATCATTATAGGAGAGAGTGCCCTCACTGTTCATCGCCCCTGGGCGACGAGATAAAGCTCGTACCCGAGCCAGTAGCTCCTCGGTATGGAAAGGTTTAGCCAGGTAGTCGTCAGCCCCAAGATCCAAACCTCTGACTTTGTCTTCCATGCCATCTCGAGCAGTTAGCAATAAAACCGGAGTGGCTATCCCCTGACGGCGTAACTCTTTTAACACCGCCAAGCCGTCTTTTTTCGGCAGCATGATATCTAAAATAATAACATCGTACACTCCTGACAGGGCGCAATCCAAAGCATACTCGCCATCTTCAGCCAAGTCGGTGGTGTATTTATTCTTTTTCAAGACTTCCACCAGAGCTTTTGCCAGGTAGTGTTCGTCTTCAACTAGCAGCAGTCGCATACCATCCCTTCCCTGTGGCGGTTATACTCCTCCCCCTGCTCTTGGCGGCAGGGGGAGGAGCTTTTTTTAGACTATTTGTGACGGTTGGGCAGGTACGGTTGCTCCCTTGCCTCGGGAAGGTTCTATAGGATTCTCTTCCTGAGGTTGAGCGCCGGAACCTTTGCGTCCAAAGGGGAGGGGGAACTCGTCGAAAGGTTTAAAGCCACCCTCTGTGCCGTGTTTAGGTCCGAACTTGGTAAACCCTTCCGGTGGGGTTTCGCTCCAGCTTTCGCCTCCATCGATGGAGTAGTAGGTGATACCGTTTTCTACCTTGATGGTGAGACTAAAAGTTGTCTCATAGCCCCCTTCAGGTAGCCCAGGAAATTCTTCATCAGGGAAGGGGAACTTAAACTCGCCCCCCATATGCCATCCTTTGGAAGGCCATTCCTGTGGCCAGTTCTCGGGCTTGTCCAGGGATAACCCTTCCGGTGGGGTTTCGCTCCAACTTTCACCACCATCAAGGGAGTAGTAGACTACCCCGTCTTCTTTTTTGATGGTATATCCCGCAGCGTTACCCATGCCCTGGTGTAGCTTGGGGAGTTCCCCCCAGGGGAAGAAAGCGTCTCCCTCGATTTCTAAACCTAGCTCAGAGGGAAAGCGTAAGAAAGGGGCTTTGGCCCAGGGGAAGAGTAAGCCGTTCGAGGGAAGCTCGTTCCAGGTTTCGCCGCCATCAAGGGAGTAGTAGGTTAGCCCATCTTCTTCTTTGGTCATAAGTTGCTGGTGTTCTCCTGGCGGGTGTTCCCATGCGTCGTTGTCCCAGGCTTTCCAGGCTCTTTCTCTAAAAGGGAAGGTAGGGCTGTTGATCTCCGGTGCCGGTATCTGGTCGGCTGCTGCCACCGGCATGACCAAAGTCCAAACCAAGACTCCCAGTAGAGCAAGGCTCAGTATCTTTTTGTCCGTCATGGTTGAAGTAACCTCCTTGGTTTAAATTTTGCCTTGGCGTTATAGGTAAGTGGCCAGCTTACAAAGTAATCATAGCAGCTTAAGCTGAAACGAACCTGAAGTCTTGTCCCTAAGATATGGCATTTTTGTGAAGGTATGATGGGGGTAGCTAGGCGGTGTGTAATACCAGAATAATTATACCTGTATATTTTTTTGGTAAACCATAAAATCCTTCAAAGAAAAAAGTATGTAAAAAACCTTATACACCTTGATTTTTGATGTTTAAAAGCCGATAATACATGATAGAGGCAGCTTTTCTGTCCAGATATGGCCTATCATGTGACCGCACCTCATGGCTGTAGCCAGGGGTTTTACCGCAAATTTGATCAGAAGCAAAAGGCTGAGAAGGCTAACGAAAGGGGTTTTCGACATGAATAGGCGGCTTATTTTTTTTCTACTGAGCCTGGTTTTATGTTGTGGATTTGCTTGGGTCTACGGAATCCAAGGTCTGGTTTGGGCTAGTGATTTAGATATTCTTTGGAAGTATGCCGATAAAGGCTCGTTCTCGGGTAGCTTGGTCAGTCCCATTGACCTCTACAGTAATAAACCCAATCGAGGCGAGAGTGAGATCATCCTGCGGCTATATACCCAAAATGACAATGCCGTTACTATACGTAAACTAGATGATCCCCGCAACTATCTTTTGCTTACCAGCACCAGTGGCATTTCCGACAGCAGCTTAACCCTTATACCGCAACTTGCTCCCGGCGGGGGAACGGGTTTTGATTACGGTGTGGAGGTACGCATTGGGTTTGCTACCCTCCCGACCTATGGTGGAACCAGCGGTATTAAAATTTTGGCTTCCCAAGCCTTTGGCGTCGATAATGATAGCATCATCGAGTTTAATGCGGTGACTTTGCCTACCTACGCCTCCAAGGCTCTAAACAGCATTCATATCGGGCCTGGTTCCATTAACTACAACCAGACAGGATCAAGTAACTGGTATAGCTTAGATAATGGCTACCATTTTGATGTTGACCGCAGTGCCGGTCCTTTATCGCAAATTCTTAGCATACAGAGCAACAGCAGTGGTGGTAGCATCATGGTGGATAAACTCAACGATAGTTGGCAGTTTTACTATAACAGCATTACCTCCCCCGATAGGGTAACCAAATCAACAGTGGCCATGAAAGATGCGAATAATGCATCATTTAATATCGATTTTTTCTACAGCGACTTGGCTACGACGGTTAACACTATGACCATCGTCCCACTAAGTAGCCCCCAATCTTCACTTATTGAAAGAGGTTCTCTCTTTTGTTTTAAGGTTTATGCCAACTATGGCTCGGGACCAGCTACCGAGTATGAGTTCCAAAATGGTACCTTCAGCGATTTGGCGGAAAATGGCGACCATTATCTGATGCTTACTTTCACCAAAGATGGGGTTAGCCAGGATTACGCGGTGCTGCCATGTACTGACCCTAACCACACCGAAGCCCACTATGCAGTAGAGCCAAGGGATGGCAATCCCATCGGGGTTTACACCATAACGGCAGCCTATCGCGCTGATCCCGGTAAAAAAGCGGAAATTTCTTTAGCCTGGGTTGACGATCCGGCGGCTATTACCTGGCAGAACCTAACTGGTAAACTCCCGGAAGAGTTTTCCGGCGTCTCCTTCACCTCTTCTACCGAAAACGGTGCGGCGGCTAATCTGTACCTCTCTCCCACCAAAGATTACAGCAGTGTAGTCATCGATCTCCATGACTACCTGAATACTCCCGAACCTTACGACAATATCGTCTGGTCGGTGGAAACTTCCGCAGGAGGCTATAATTCAGCAGTGGCGACAGCCAGCTTGAGTAACAACAAGCTCACCCTCAAGCCGGTGGCTATGGGCTCATCGGTGGTCACCTTGGTTTCTGCTAACAAAGATATTCGGGTAAGATTACCGGTAACCGTGTCTCTGCCTGATTATACGCAACTCCAGGTTGAGTATAAGTTAAATGGTACTACCTACAAAGATGGACAAAACAAAGATGGCTCTCCGGTGGAAGCTCTGGTTAATCTACTTTCTGAGGAAAAAGCACCTATGACTGCCGAACTGGTTATGGGGAAGTCTATCAAGTTGACGTTAAAATATTTGAATACCGATACCAACAACGAAACCCCCTATGATCTTCCTAACCAGCAATCGTTTCCCGGGAACGGTTATTGGTATGTTGAAAACCCTCACAAGGCGTATCTTACGGTAACCCCCCAGGGGGTGGTTACCGCCATATCAGTTCCTCCAGATGTCATTCAGTCTCTGGCGAATCCTACCCCCTTGCGCGCCGCAGACCCTCCTGATATCATACCACGCATCATTCATTATGTAGATTACTTCGGCAATAGAGTAGTCACCTTCGAAATCACCATTTTACCTAAAGCCAATGTGGCGCTGGATAACTGGGATACTTTAGCTGTAACCTACAAAGAAGGAAAGAACAATGTCACCATTAGCGCCAAAGAGACATCGGTTAAAAACCCCATCATGATATCCCTGGACAGCAAGCCTATTACTTTTAAGCCTTCGGTAACAGTGGAAACCAAGAGTGGCGATCGGCAGCGTAAACCTAAAGCGTACTTCGTAAGCAGCAGCCCGACGATATATGTTTCCAGTAAGGGGGTCGTGCGACCTATCTCCGTGGGTAATGCTGTTGTCCAAATATTTACGATTGACAGTGGGGTCATAACTAAGAGTGTACCTCTCTATCTTGAGGTCACCAAGCTGTCAGAATAACCGCTAAGGTCACTTGGCTTGCCTCCCTGGTCTACCCCTAGAGGTCAAGCTCCACCTGGAAAAACCCCTTCTGTGCTACCGAGCATGGGAGGGGTTTTAAGGTAAATAACCCTTTACCCCTTGAGGGTAAGACCAGCGCCACCGGGGCAGGAAAACTCTCCCCGGCGGAGAAATGGTTAAGGTCTCCGGAAGGAGAAGCTCCCGGCTTTAGCCATAGGCGTCGTCTCTTTGCAGGATTTTAAGCCTTAAAAATAGAAGTGAATCGAGCAAAGAAATAGAGATATTTTTACTTCACCAACGATAATCCATTTGAATAAGCGGAGGGTGCCATTACCTATGATGGGCATACTAAAGAGGATCTTCGGGGATCCCAACGAAAAAGAAATCAAGCGATTGATGGAGACAGTACAGCAAATTAACAGCCTGGAAACTAAGATGCAGGGGTATAGTGATGAAGCCTTACGGCGTCAAACCGAACTTTTACGTGGTCGCGTTTATGCCGGGGAGTCTCTTGACAAACTTCTCCCCGAAGCCTTTGCCGTGGTGCGAGAAGCAGGATGGCGTGTCATTGGGCAACGCCTTTTCGATGTCCAGCTGCTGGGGGGGATCAAACTCCACCAGGGGGGTATTGCGGAAATGCGCACGGGAGAAGGCAAAACCAACGCGGCTACCGCACCAGCTTATCTTAACGCTCTCACAGGCAAAGGGGTGCATGTCGTCACCGTCAATGACTACCTGGCAAGAGCCGGTGGAGAACGGATGGGGCAAATTTACCGCTTTCTAGGTCTTTCGGTAGGTATTATTATCCACGACCTCAACTATGAGCAACGCCGGGCAGCGTACAACAACGATATCACTTATGGAACCAACAACGAGTTTGGTTTTGACTACTTGCGGGACAATATGGTCGTCTACAAAGAGAATATGGTTCAGCGGGAGTTAAACTACGCTATAATCGATGAAGTTGATAGCATCCTCATTGATGAGGCCCGGACCCCTCTGATTATCAGTGGCGAGGGAGAAGCAGCTACCGATATGTATAGCCGTTTTGCTCAAATTGCCAACGGACTTAGACAGGGTGTCATCGATGAAGAGAACGAGGAGACCGGCTCCGAACTGGACTACACCTTAGATGAAAAAGCGCGGAGCGTGTCACCCACCGAAGCCTGCGTACGAAAAGTCGAACGCATCCTAGGGGTGGAGAACCTTATGGCACCTGAAAACAACAGCCTGTATCATCATCTGGTTATTGCTCTTAAAGCCAAGTCGCTGATGAAAAAAGATGTGGATTATGTGGTGCGCGAAAACGAAGTTATCATCGTCGATGAGTTCACCGGGCGACTCATGTTTGGACGTCGCTACAGCGACGGGCTGCACCAGGCTATTGAGGCTAAGGAAGGGGTTACCGTAGCGAAAGAGAGCCGCACCCTGGCAACTATCACCTTACAGAATTACTTTAGAATGTATAAAAAGCTCTCAGGGATGACCGGCACAGCTCTCACAGAAGAGGGAGAGTTTCGTGCCATCTATAATATGGATGTTCTGGTGGTGCCTACCAACCGCCCCATGATCCGCGAAGACCTCAGCGACCTGGTTTACAAAAACGAACCGATTAAATTTAACGCCGTGGTGGAAGAAATTAAAGAGCGTAACGCCAAAGGGCAACCCCTGTTGGTGGGTACTATCTCCGTGGAAAAATCGGAACACTTATCCTCCATGCTACGCCGGGAAGGAGTGCGCCACCAAGTCTTAAACGCCAAGTATCACGACCAAGAGGCAGAGATTGTGGCTCAGGCAGGGCGCTCGCAAATGGTCACCATCGCCACCAACATGGCAGGGCGCGGCACCGACATTATTCTGGGAGGTAACCCGGACTACCGATCCCGAGGTGAGCTGAGACGAATCGGCTTTTCCGACGAAGAGATTTACGTAGCAACCAGTTTGCTTCCTACCACCAATGCACGGGTGTTGCAAGCCCGCACCCAATACCAGGATATGTACCGCCAGTTCGCGGTGGAGTCGGAAGAAGATGCCGTGAAAGTGCGAGAGCTGGGAGGCTTGCATATCATCGGTACGGAACGCCACGAGTCCCGGCGGATTGACAACCAGCTGCGAGGTCGTGCCGGTCGTCAGGGAGACCCCGGTTCTTCGCAATTTTTTATCTCTTTGCAGGACGACTTAATGCGTCTCTTCGGCTCAGACCGAGTAGGGGACTTCATGGACAGAATAGGTATGGAAGACGATACCCCTATTGAACACAACATGCTTACTGCGGCTATCGAAAATGCTCAACGCCGGGTGGAGGGACGCAACTTCGATACCCGTAAGCGAGTTTTAGATTACGACGATGTCATTAACCAACAGCGGACGATTATCTACTCTCAACGTCGCCAAGTTCTGGAAGGGGAAGACCTGCGCCACACTGTTCTGGAGGAAATGATCTACGGCACCATCGAAAACGCTTTAGGGGTCTACTGTGATGAACGAGTTCATGCCGAAGAGTGGGACGGAGCGGGGCTATACCGGCACTTGGCAGAGGTTATCCCCACGCCGGGAGATATCGATATGCCGGCACTCCTGGCTCTAACCAATCGCCAGGAGATAAGGGAGTTCTACCGTCACCTGGCAGATAACGCCTACAACCAGCGGGAACATATCTTTGGTGCCCAGGTGATGCGGGAGCTGGAGCGTATGGTGACTCTGAGGGTCGTGGATACCAAATGGATGCAGCATATCGATGATATGCAGGAGCTACGAGATGGCATTGGGTTACGCGCCTATGCCCAAAAAGACCCTTTAGTAGAGTATAAGATGGAAGCCTTTGAAATGTTCGAGGTGATGATTGCCGAAATTAAGGAAGAGATCGCCCGGATGATCTTTCGCGTGCAAATAAGGGTGGAGCAGCCGATCCAACGGGAGCAGGTGGCGAGACCTTCCGCTCCCAACGCTGGTTCTAAACAGCAGACGGTGCGTAACAATCCCGGCACCCGGAACACGCCTACCCCTCGACGGGGAGCTAATCCGCCGTCAGCAGATGGTCAAGGGAACCGAGCCCAGCGTCGCGCCAATACCCGACAGAAGTGATAACGATCTTATTTTTTAATTTGATACTAAGGTGTTGAATTTAATGCTGGAAGATGCCAAACGTATACTGCATACCGTTAGCGACAGGCTGGCTTATCTTTGGAGGTCTCTTTGACCTGGAAACAGGGAGCGCCCGTTTAGTCATATTAGAAAATCAGATGGCTACACCATCCTTCTGGGACGATAACAACCAAGCCCAGGTAGTGCTTAGTGAAGCTAACCATCTTAGAGGCTCTTTGGTTATTTGGCAGGAGCTACAGCGGGAAGAACAGCATCTCACTGAGCTTCTGCTCCTCTTCCAGGAGGAAGACGAAGCAAGTAGCAGGGAAATGATCCACGAACTCCTGGCTAGCAGCCAACTCCTCCTGGAAGCGTTAGACAAGTTAGAGTTGGAGACTTTACTCCGTGGCGATTACGACAAAGGCAATGCCATAATTTCTATCCATCCGGGAGCTGGTGGCGTGGAGTCGCAAGACTGGGCGGAGATGCTCCTCCGTATGCTTTTGCGCTGGAGTGAAGCTAAAGGTTATAATATCGAGATGGTCGATTATCAGGGAGGAGACGAGGCTGGCATCAAAGATGCCACCTTCTTTGTCCGTGGTGAAAATGCCTACGGATACCTGAAATCGGAGCATGGGGTGCATCGCCTGGTGCGCATTTCTCCTTTCGATGCCAATGCCCGCCGCCACACCTCCTTTACTGCCGTAGAAGTGCTGCCGGAGTTGGACGATTCCCTGGAAATCCATATTCAGCCTGAAGAGCTGAGAATCGACACTTATCGTGCTGGTGGCGCCGGAGGACAAAATGTCAACAAAGTGGAATCGGCAGTACGCCTGACCCATCTCCCTACCGGTATTGTGGTCACCTGCCAAAATGAACGCTCCCAACATGCCAACCGCCAAACTGCTCTGGCTATTCTCAAAGCCCGCCTCTACGAGCGGGAACGCCAGGCTAAAGATTTAGCAGCATCGGCTCTTAGGGGCGAAAAAGGGGAGATCGCCTGGGGCAACCAAATTCGCTCTTATGTGTTACAACCCTACAGCTTAGTGAAGGATCATCGGACTGGTGTGGAGAGTGGAAATACCCAGGCAGTTCTAGACGGACGCTTAGACCTCTTCATGGAGGGGTACTTGAAAACTCTCCTAGCTGGCAACTGGGAAATGCCAAATAAAAATTAGAGGTGGGCAAAGTGCGACGATGGTATAGAGATCATACCTACCGGCTGATAATATTGTTGGTGATACTCCTGGTGGGAGGAACTACCGTCAACCTCTGGGGGGCTTCCTCCCCGGGATCGGCGTCAGATCCCCTTATCACCGAAAGTTATCTCCGGCAACAGTTGGAGTTGGAGCGGAGTAACTGGCAGAACTTGGAGGAGCGGCTCAGCAGAATAGAGCAACAGTTACAAAGTGGTGCTTTGACCTTCTCCCCACCCGACCCCACCACCCCCACCCTCCATGAAGGTTCAACCATTTTTCAAGCTTTAGCAAGCCTAGCGGAAAGAGTTTCGGCTCTGGAGAGCAAGTTAGTCTCCAGTACTCCGGCAGCTGTTCCAGGAGAGCAACCGGTCTGGGAAGTGGTCTCTTTAGCTGCTGGGGAAGCTGTCTATGCTTCAGCTGGCAGTGAAATTATTTTACGTGCCGGATTTATGCAAATCTTGGCTGGGGAGATCGGGGGGGTTGCCGACTTAACTGCCGGAAGGGATTTGGCTCATGGAGCTGAGGTAGCCTCTAACCACCTCCTGTTGGTTCCCCGAGATGACGGGCGTGGCGTCCTAGCCGTTACCGATGCGGTCTTCCTCTTATATGGCACTATTCGTTATAGGTAAAAGAATGCAAAGAATACAACTAAGAGTTATTGCCTATATTATTATCGTTGCCGCTTTATGCTCGGCGTTACAAATTATGGCCTATCGGCTCCCTTACGAAGGGGAGATGTCCGGAGTCGAGATAGGGTTGGAGTACGGTGACTTATGCCGCCTGGCTGCTTTGACCGGAGAGGAACCCCTCAAGCTCCTCCAGGAGTTTCATCAGGCAGGACTTACCGCTTTAGTCTTTTTAGACGACCAAGGGCGCAATCTTCCCGCAGATATACGATCATATATGGAGCTTAGTGAGATTTCTTCAGCTTTGCAACTTAGCAACAGAGCCGATTATTTGGCAATGGGGGTTATACAGGTCCTCCTGGAAGGGATCACCCTTCCGGGGTTAAATATGGTCTTTTTTGCCGGCTACGAAGTCCTGGGATGGCCGGAGCAAGTAGACGATATCGCCAGCGCCTTGGCTTATATAGGGCTCACTCCTGGCTGGGTGGAGATGCTGGGGACACAGCAGGGGTTGGACAAAATAATGGAAGCTGCTCGCTACCAAATGATTCGTATCCACCCAGGCTATCCTTACGAAGATTTGGAGGATATGGCGCGTTCTGCCCGGGAACGTTCCATCCGTTTTTTGTACCTCAAGCCCTTTAAAAATATGGGTCTGACCGACCCTTATCCGGAGGGTATTCCCGCTCCAGGGAGCAGTTTAGCTCAGCTCACAGAGTTAGGCAGTAACCGTGAGGCGGGGCAGGTTGTCTTGTCCTGGATTACCACACTGCGCCTGGAGCTTCTTGCTTCCGGCCTGCAACTGGGTGGCGCTCGACCTTTTCCCGCTTTAACCTTAAGCAAATCCAGTGAATTATACTTGCAACTGGGGGTTTTGGGAGGGTTGGTGTTGCTGGTCTCCCTCTGGGGAGGCGCATCGCGCTTCACTTTAACTTGTCTATTGCTGGTAACAGCTTCTGGCTTAGGGTTAATGGCATCTTTTTGGTGGCAACTGCTGGAGGTTACTCTCCTTAGAGATATCTTTGCTCTGCTGGCAGCTTGCGTCTTTCCGGTATTGGGGTTGATGCAAGTTCAAGAGAGTTGGGCCCAAGGGGAGTATAAAGCAACTCCCTGGTGGGAGCCGGGAGTGCGAGCCTTGCTCCAGAGCAGCTCCTACACCTTGGTTGGAGGGATCCTAATCAATGCCATGCTTAGCGAAGCCGTGTATCGCACTGCCTGGACCCCCTTTCGAGGGGTGAAGATTGCTCTTATAGTCCCCCCGCTGTTAATTTTGGCTCAGGCTCTCTGGTTGGCTTATCAAGAAGGATGGCGCTTCCACTCCCTGAAGCAGCTTTCCCTCCAGCGTCTGGGAGGGGTTATGGCTGCCGCCTTAATTATAGGCACGCTGACTATATGGCGTAGCGGCAATGAAGCCGCTTCTATTTCTGGGATAGAGCGGCTGCTGCGGGTAAATCTGGAGCAAATGCTGGGGGTGCGTCCCCGCTTCAAGGAGTTTTTCCTGGGTCATCCGGCATTGATGCTTTTAGGATGGTCTACTGCCAAAACTCAGCGGGAAATTGGTCATGCTCTGTTGGCAGTAGCCGCCATAGCCCAAGCTTCCCTTTTTAACAGCTTTATGCACTTGCATACCCCGATGCTCCTCTCCCTGCGTCGTTCCTTGTGGGGGATAGCTTTAGGGGAAATCCTCGGCATCATCGCCCTGTTACTGCTTGCCAGATTAAAACAGTCACCACCTTCGGAGGTTCATTATGAAATTGTTACCTAAATGGCAACTATACTTAATTTTAGCGACTATACTTTCTCTGCTACCGGTTTTGTACACGACCAACCAAAGGGTTATCTTAGAAAGCCGTTCACGCAGGGTGCAATATATCTTAGACAGTGAAGAGTTGTGGCAGATGGTGCGACGGCTGCCTCTGGCTCAGGACAGTGACTACCACCAAGCCTTGGAACAGTATGCGGCAGCGGGAGCCAACGCCTTAGCTATCTACCCGGTCTCCTTTTCCCGTATGGAAGAACGCGGGGAGGCAGCCAGTTATGACGGACAGACCTTTCGCCAGCATCTTCGCGCCGGTGCCTGGAGCGATCTGGATACTAGTTTTGCGGAAGCGGGGGTAGCTTGCTGGTATTTATTTATCCCCCAGGGAACTAACGCCGACAAGGTGGAAGAACTGCTGGCAGACCGGAGCGAACTGCTGCAATGGCGCTTCTTTCATACCGCAACTGGGCTGCTGATCGAAGTTCCCTCGATCTACTGGCCGGATTACCGGCGAGCTGGTTTGTGGTATGACATGGCGGAGATCGACGAAGCTTTGGCTCTCGGTTTTGATCTGGTACTACGCACCGCAGCTTTGCCTGGACAGAGGGAGGAGCATTTGGCCGCCACCCTGGAGCCAATTCTCGCCTCCGGCAAAGTCTCCTTAATCTTACCTACAGGAAGCTACTTAAATGGTGTCCTTCCTATCTCCCCCGGTGTTGCTACCGGAGTTCCCGGGGTTGATAGCAGCGAACTCTTTTATAGCTATTTTGCCAAGTACGATCTCACCTATGGGTTAATTGAAAATATTAACCAGTTAAATAACTTTCGTTTCGCTGGCGATGTGGATCTTTTGCAGCGGCGTGACTTCAACGCCATTCGGGTCTATGCCATCCAGCGGGCAGAGTTGGATAAAGAAAACTGGCTAGATCCTAGCGGCATCATCGATCGTTGGTTTCGAGCAGTGGTAGACCGCAATATCCGGGGTATTTATATCCGTCTCTTCAGTGGGACTAACAAAGATCCGCGACAAATTATGGCACAAAATTGCGAGATCATTACTGCTTCGGTAACCCAGGTGCAAGGAGCAGGGTATAACGTAGGCAAACCGGTTGCCCTGGAACCTTTTCATCTGGTCAACCAAATGCTGTTGCTGACAGCCAGTTTGGGGTTAGCCTTAGCTTGGTTGGCTATTTTATGCTACTCCTGGCAGCGCTATCTCTGGCCTTTGCTGCTTACTGGTGTGGCTGTACTAGGCTGTGTCGGGGTAGGATACCTGGCTCGGAGCGGACTGTGGTGGGGTTATAGCGCAGGTTGGGTGACCATGCGCCACTTGCTGGGGTTGGTTGCTCATGTCGTTTACCCTACTCTGGCAGGGATGGTGGCAGTTTTGCTGCTGCGCAGCTTGGCTGGCCAGAGCAGCAGTTTAAGAAGCACCTGGCTGTCAGGTCTGCTTCTAGCTCTCACCGGGTTGGGGGTTACCCTAGCAGGAGGGTTAGTCCTGGGGATGCTGCAAAGCGACAACCTTTTCCTTTTGGAACTGGACAGCTTCCGGGGGGTTAAAGTTAGCTATACACTGCCCATTATTCTTTTTGCCCTCTGGTTTTTCTTCCGCTTTGGCTTAAGCTTACCGGAAAAGCAGGTTTGGTCGGGAGCAGAGCCGAGACGCACATGGCGCCAAATGTGGCAGGAGCTAACTCTTCTCTGGGCTACCCCTTTAAACATGGGTTTGCTCTTAGTTATGGGTGGGGGAGCGGTGGCTGTGTGGTACTATCTGGGGCGTTCCGGACATGAAGCCGGGGTAGCCATCAGTCAGGTGGAGTTAGCTTTGCGCAGCTTTTTAGAGCAGCTGCTGGTTGCTCGCCCCCGTAACAAAGAGTTTCTCATTGGTTATCCGGCTTTGATGCTGCTTCCCTGGCTGCAGCAGCATCCCCGCCTACGCTTTTTGGTTTTACCAGCTGGGATGGCAGCCATGACCGGCCTCATCTCCGTGGTCAACTCCTTCGCCCACATCCGCACACCGATCCTTATTTCGGTAGAACGTTCTCTTTATGGCTATCTCCTGGGAGCGATT
>WREE01000004.1 GCA_009779515.1 Symbiobacteriaceae bacterium | reverse complement strand
TTACCAGGCAGGTATGCTGCAAGGGATGATTGGTGGCATGTCCGGTGCCGCTGCCTACGAGAAGCTTACCGGTCGCTTGGGAGCGGCTACCCAAGGCTTAGACTCCCAGGGGTTAGGGCATTTGGTTATCATCGTACTCATTATTATCGGCAATATAGCTTACTTCTGGCTCAAGCGGCTGGAAGAGCAAGCTAAAGTGTTGTAGAGAGGAGGGATAGCAAGTGAATGTATCTCAAGGCCTAATTGATGCGCTGGCACCCTTTAGTAACATTGTTGGAGCTATCCTGACCATTGGTATTTTTAGTATTCTTTGGAACGAAAACCCCTACTACCGGGTCTGTGAGCATATTTACGTAGGAGCCACCGCGGCTTACTCTATTGTCATTACCTGGGCTAACACCATTCGCCCAGCTATTGAGCGAGATATGATTGAAATGGGGATGTGGTGGCAAATTATCGCCATCGTGTTGGGGTGTATGATCTACTTCCAGCCTTTCCCCAACTACCGCTGGATTTCCCGCTTCCCTATGGCACTGTGGATCGGGTTCAACGCAGGTTTTTCCGGCTTAACCATGCGTACTGTTATGCCCTTGCTGAACAATATCCGCGCTACCATGCTCCCGTTAGTAGTTTTTTCCGACGGCAGCCTCGACTTACAACGGAGTTTTAGCAATATTATCTTCGTCCTTGCTGTGACCATGACCCTGCTCTACTTCTTCTTCTCCATCGAGAAGCTGGCAGATACCCCTATGGTCTTAAACGTTGCCCGTTGGGTGATGATGGTCTCCTTCGGGGTAGGCTTTGGCAACACCGTTATGGGACGTATTACCCTGGTTTTGGGTAGGTTCCAGTTCCTCTTCCGAGACTGGTTGGGAATACTGGAGTAATAACCATCCTATAGTTCATAGAAAGCGCCGCTGGCTGATAGCTATCAGCAGCGGCGCCTTCGGCGTTAGTTGGAGAGTTCTAGCCCTTAAGATACTTTGCCAGGAAGGTGTAGATCTCCTGGCGCGATGCCACCGCCAAGGGGGTATCGATGCGGTTGAAGGAGTGACCACCGGGGGCGTTTTCGTAAATTTTGTAGGTGAACTCCTTGCCTTCAGCTTTAAGAGCTTTGATAAGGTGCTCGACTTCTAAAACATTGACATCTTCGTCATTAGTGTTGGTGTGAATTAAGAGGGGAGTTTGTAGCTTTTCGGCATGCCAGGCGGGGGAGCGCCGACGGTATTCCTGAGGGTTCTGCCAGGCGTACTTACCGATATGATGGTCGGCAGCAAACTGACCGTGGTAGCTCTCTCCTTTGTAACCCATACGTGCCACCAGGTCGGATACCGGCACTCCGGCGTAGGCTACCTGATAGAACTCCGGATGATTGAAGATATTGAAGAGGGCGTGGAGACCGCCGTGAGACCAGCCGATGATACCCACCTTTTGGGGATCGACAAAGTCGAAGTGTTCCACTGCCCAGTTACGGGCGGCAAAAGTGTCTTCGATTTCTAACCCGCCGTAATCGATAAGCTGCCAGAAGCCTTGCCCGTAGCCAGTGGAGCCACGGTAGTCTGGGGAGATGACAACATATCCTTCGGCTAGGAGCTCCTTGATGACATGGTTGCTACCGCTGCGGAAATCGGAGTGGACGCCGCCATGAACATAGACAACCATAGGGTGCTTCTTGCTCTTGTCCAACCCCTTAGGGACAAAGGTGTAGACGGTAAAGACTACCGGGTTACCCTTATCCTGCCAGGATTGAGCAGTGGTGTTTTTCGGGGGTGGTCCTGGGATGCGGTGCATGTCGAACTCGGCTACATCGCGCATAACCAACTCCCAGCGGATGTTGTCAACCTGCTTGGAGAGGGAGGCGTTGGTAAAGGACTGCTGACGTTGCATTCTGCGAAATAGTTCCTCAATGTTGACCTCCGGCATTGGCTCTTCCTCCTTTGATGTGATGAAATTTACTTCGCTACCGGTAATAAAATTCCCTTCTTTTGCTTCTCCCCTGAGGGGTTAGTTTAATTAAGGTTCGATGGTTACCGTGCGAGTGGCAGCATCCCAGCCTAGTTTATCGAAGAGGAGATCGAAAGCCCTAAGGGGGATGAGGGTGTAGTCGTCCACGATGACTGGAGCCTGACCATAATTATAGCTTTCGCCATCGAAGATAATATCGACGACATCCACGGTCATTTGGACTACATGTCCCTCCACCGTGGCTGTGATTTGCTGGGTGGCTTCGTCGTAGAGGACTTCACCTTCCAGGACAGTCTCCACCAGATAACGGAAGGGGAGCATAGTGCGGTCGTTGATAATTTGCGGGGGAAGGGGAGGTTCTGGTAACAGCATTTTTCCCTGGGAGACTACCAGAGAATCGATAGTCAGGGTAATAGGCATCTTGCCCAGAGGAGGGATGGGGGTTATGCGTCCGTCGATAGCTGCAGATTGTGGGGTGACGGTGCCTCCCAGAGCGGTAACAATATAGCTCTCGAAAACACTGTCCAGGGAATCGATTTCTGCCAGGGTAGGCATAAGTTTAATGGACGCGTAGCCGTCGCCACCGTTAGCCATGAAGTCGTTGGTGGCAAGAGTGTATACAGTGGTGGTGTCATCTGGATCCAGCACGGTGCCGTTAGCTAAGGTCATGGAGATGACCCGGGAGCCGGCTTCTTTACTGGGGTCATAACTGACCATCAGACCGGAGATTTGCGGGAAACCACCTAAAGGCGCGGGAGCGGTGGAAAGGCCGTTCTCCAAAGCCTCTTTGATCCCTTGGGAGGTGGCTTCTTTAACTACCAGCACATTGCCAAAGGGGAGTACACTGTTCAAGTCACCCCGGGTAATATCTCCTTCTTTGATATCAGCCCGCAACCCACCGCCGTTGGTGATCGCCATATCGGCTTTACTGATATAGCGCATAGCGTCAGCGACCAGGTTCCCCAGAGGTTGCTCGGAGTTACGCACCCCGTTGGTCTCGGCATCGCCGCGAGCACTGGAGAGGTTTATGCCCGATTTGGCGATTACTTCACTGAACTGGGCGATAACGGTCTCCTTCATAGCTTCCGCTAGGGAGAGAACCTCCGGGTCGCCTTCCAGATCGCCCAACTCACTTTTATTAACTTGGGAAGCCGAGATATCGACGATATCTCCGTTGGCAGCCAGAGTGATAGTCACAAAGCCAATATTTTCCTGATACTGTCCATCGCCGGCGATAATGACACCGCTCTTTTCGTTGGTTCCCAGGAGGTGGTCGTGACCTTCAATAACCACATCCGGTTTTACGGTTAGAGCTTCCAGCATGGCCAGGATATCTCCGTGAGCGACATGGGCTAAGGCCACAATAACGTCCACTTCCTGCTGTTGCAGAGCTTCGATGGCGGCTTCGGCAGCAGCCAGGTAGCTAAGAAATTCCAGAGTCTCTACATTGACAGGGTTGGTGACAATAGGGGTGGTTTGGGTGGTAAGACCAAAGAAGCCCACCTTAAAACCAGCCACTTCCACCACATGGGTAGCAGGCAGGAAAGGGGCGTCCTGAACGATGTCGTACACATTAGCCGAGATGATATGCATACCTTGTTGGGCAGCATACTCTGCCAATTCGGCTAAGCGATCACTGCCAAAATTGAAATCGTGGTTACCAGGGGTCATCACCTGGTAGCCGGCTGCTGTCATGAGGTCGATAGCGTTTTGCCCTCGGTTGACATTAACCAGAGGTAGGCCATGCAGGACATCGCCGATATCCACTAAAATAGCGTTCTCGGTGTTGTTTTTAATCTCAGCAATGCGGTGGATGCCGATCATGCCGGCGTTGTTGTTATCTACCTGGAACAGCCTGCCGTGGACATCGTTGGTGTGCAGGATGTTAATGGTGGTAAGCTCTTTGGTATCTGCTTCGGCTAACGCTGCGGGAGCAACCATGCCTAAGGTGAGACAGAGAGCGACAGCTGTAAGCAGCAATTTTGGAAGCCCAAGGATTTGCTTGCGCATAAATACACTCCTTTTGTTGTGGGTAGGGTGGTCTTCTTAGGTGGTAAATTGCTCGACACTCCTCCTTTCCGTGACACCGGAAGCGATCAACTACTCTGCTAGATGGGGATCCCTGGGATAGGATAGAGCCATGGTTAAGTCGCTAACGGTGATATGGAGTAGACGCTTAAGTTTATTAGGGTGTAGAAGGAAAGGAAGATTAGTGGCGTCTACCGTTTGGCAGCTTCTAAAGCCCTCTGCAGGGCAATTTTGGCTTCGGTACTGGTGACCGTAGCCCGGGAAACGGTATCTACTACATCCAGGTTCTCCCAACCAACTTCCACATAGCGCTTTTCCAGCTCAGTTATAGCCTGGTGGTAAGAACGCCAGGGGTAGTCGGGTCCTTTGGCGGTATAAATAAAGTTCTGCTGGTCGTCCAGCAATTCCTGGGTAGTACCATCTGCCTGATAAGCCGTGGCGGGTCCCACACCGGTGAACATGAGATGCTCCAGGCGGTCGTTACGAATGGTGATGACAGCTATAGTCCAGCCCCGTAGGATGCGATCGGAAACTCCGACAAAGGTACCGTCGTAATAGCTTTTACTTTCTTCCTGACGGAAGCGAGCCTTCTCCTCGGCTCGGCGAGCAGCCTGCTTGATAGCATTTACCGTGGTGGTGGCACCTGACACCCCTTCCAACTGGGAGATGCGTCCCGGTCCTAATGTACGTAACCGTAGAGATAAACCGAGAGCTGTTTGGTGTGGCTCGTAGTCGTAATAATCGTTTTTGGGGCGACCTAAACTATCGAAACTTTTAATGCTGACGGTACGAAAGGTATCGTTAGCAAAGTCCAGGGTAACTTTAACATAGCCATGCTCCCGATGATAATCGGAGTAACCGACACTGATGGCATCCCGGTAGGTGCGCATCGGGTGGGTAGGCGCTTGCAGGGTAGGCTGGTTATTGTTGGCGGCAGCAATAAGGGTGGGAAAGTCGATAAGCTGGCAGCCGGAGAAAAAAAGCAGCGATGCCAGAAGTAGGATGAAGTATTTAGGGAAGGTCAGTTTCATTTGATCACCTCATGGCGTTTACCAATATAATCTTGTATATAAGCCATCTCATTTTACCACAAAAGAGGTGGCTTAAGCTAGTACTCTGTCATGTTTAATCGCCTTGTGAGAGGATTTACGGTACAGGAGGCCACCCAAGAACAAGTCTTATTCTTGCTTTTCCTTCGTCAAGGTTAAAAGGAAAACCTTCGATGATCCGTAAATTTGAAGTATTATTCTCGTAAAATTTTCCCGAGACCTTTGTCCTTTTAGATGAACAGAGCTTTGTTAACACCTTGTCTTCAGCTCCCGAGGAGGGGGTAGCCTCGGCTATAACTGCAAATCATTTGTTTACTTTGATATGACAGACCACGGGCAACCTTCATAAGAAATGCAGGAAAGCTTATACAGCAAAGCGAAAAGAAGGAAAAAGATTAGACAATCACTCTCCCAATAGGTGGTGGAAGACTTGCCCCGTTCCTCATATGGCTATGTAGACTTTCAACCGTATATCATGCCTACCTCCTCCGGCATGTTGGCTTTTATCTCCCAGCAGGTGAACCGCTGGAACGGCTTGCATGTTTTAGATACCGCCTGTGGTAACGGTGCTTTGGCTCAGGAGTTGGTTAATCAGGAGGCTATCGTGGTGGCTCTGGAAGCAGAACCCACCTTGGTTTACCGCGCCGATGAAAACAGCTTGCGCGCTGGTAACCGTAAACGTCCCCGCTTTTTAGTAGGTGGACCTCACGACCTACCCCGCAACGAAAAAGATTTCCACATGATTCTCTGCCTTAACAATGCTGTCTCGGTGCTGGACAATGCTGCTAAGCTGGCTGCCTTTCTCGACCAAACTGTGGCCATGCTCCTGCCTCGGGGGCGTTTAGTCATGCAGCTTTATAACTACGACCGTATCTTAGACTTTCACGACTATCACTTGGAGGATATTCATCACCCCGAGTGGGGGCTCTCCATCTACCGCTCTCTGGCGCCGGATGGCAAAGAGGGTTTAATACTCACTAATAAAATAGATATCTGCCGCTCAGATGCTATGGAGCGCAGTGTGCGTCGGAGCTACCTCTGGCCGGTACGCCGTTTGCAACTTGCCAATATGTGTAGGGAAGCAGGTTATACCACCATACAGGTTTTTGCCGACTTAAATGGTTCTGCTTGGCAGGCAGATTCTTATAGCACTATTTTAATTGCTATTCGTGATGAGGCGGGAGGTTCCATGACATGATTTTACCCAGACGCAGTTGGTTATTAGCACTTATCACTCTCATCCTGGCTACAACTTTCTTTCCTGCTGCGGTGCAAGGAGCTTATACTCCATGGGTTAATATTGCTGCCGGTGCCCGGCATACCCTAGCAGTGAACTCTCTGGGAGAGCTGTGGGTGTGGGGCGAAAACCAGTTTTACCAACTGGGGAATGGCCTTACCCAAAACTTAGCCACCCCTTATAAACTCATGGACGGTGTCGTTCATGTGGCTGCCGGTTCCTTTCACAGCTTGGCGCTGACTACCCGAGGGGAGCTGTACGCTTGGGGTTGGAACAGCTTTGGTCAGGTAGGCAACGGCAGTAACAGTATCGCTCCGCTACCGGAGCAAATTATGACCGATGTTACAGCCATAGCTGCCGGTCATGAATCGAGTTATGCTATAACCCGAACCGGGGTACTTTACGCTTGGGGGGCTAATGCTTACGGACAGTTGGGGGTAGATAGCGCTCGCCAGGCGGTTCTTGCCCCGCGCCAGATACAATCTTCGATCAGTCGGGTAGCAGCAGGTACTTATCATGTCATGGCTCTTGCCGATAACGGTATACTTTACACGGCAGGGCGCAGCGACTTAGGGCAAACCGGGCATTTGGTACCCAGTGAAACAGCTGGGCTGCGCCTGGTTCTCCAGGGAGTAAGTCAAATTGCCGCTGGTGGCTGGCACTCTCTGGCTCTAACCAGCGACGGAAAGCTTTACGCCTGGGGAGCTAACGATTATGGTCAGCTCTGCTTAGGGGATACTTCCCCTCGCTCTACCCCTACGGAGAGCTCTCTCACCGGGGTGGCGCAAATCGCTGCCGGTGATGTCACTTCTTTAATCACCGATCAGCAGCGTAACTTGTATATCTGGGGTGGTAGGAGCAATACTCGGCGGGAGCAAACGGTCGCCACGGTGTTAACCCAGGTAGTTCGTGTTGCCGCAGGTATGGATCATATCCTGGCGATTCGCCAAGACGGTGTTCTCTTTGCCTGGGGGGATAATTCGGAAGGGCAGTTAGGTTTAGGGCTCAATCCTGTGCGGGGTACCCCGGAGCGGGTTTTATACGATATTAAAGGGGTGGCGGCGGGCGCCAACCATGTCTTGGCGCTTAGCAACAATGGCACCCTATTTTCCTGGGGTGCCGGACGTTTTGGGCAACTGGGGCGTCGCGATATGCGCTCCTCGGCATCGCCTGCCTCCGTGTTGGAGCGGGTGAGCATCTTTGCCGCCGGAGCTAACCACAACCTGTTGCTCACTACCGGCGGGGATCTTTTCACCTGGGGGAGTAACGATTACGGGCAGTTGGGTAACGGCGGCAATGTGGCTCGATCTTATCCTACCCAGCTTTTAATACCTGGGGAGAGTTACAGCCCGCTATCACCGACCTCTCCTTCTACCGGGGCTTCTCGGGAAGCTTATAGCGAAGCAGTGGCACCTCCTGCAGCCACGCAACCTCCCCGCAGCCAAGTTAGCGCTTTGGCAGCGGGAGGGAGCCATTCTCTGTTACTCAAAGACAACGGCGACTTATGGGTATGGGGCAATAACGCCCAGGGGCAGTTGGGCATTGGTAGCAGTGGCGGTATAGAAAACCTGCCACGCAAGCTGCTGGAAGGGGTGCGGGGGATCGCCGCAGGGGAGAATTATAGCCTGGCAATTTTACAAGACCGCTCCCTGTGGGCTTGGGGAGAGAACAGCAGCGGACAGCTAGGCTTGGGCGATAAAAATATGCGCACCACTCCCACCAAGGTTATGGAGGGAGTGCTGGCAGTTTTTCCCGGCAGCAAACATACGCTAATTATGGCTGACGATAGCTCTCTTTGGGTTTGCGGCAGCAACGAATTGGGGCAGTTGGGTTTAGGCGCCCACATCCCTGAAGCGCTACGCCCCCAACGCCTCTTTAGTGGGGTGCGGACGGCAGCCGCCGGAAGTACCCATAGCTTAGCTACCTCGGTGGATGGACAAGCCTGGGGGTGGGGTGCCAACAGCTCCCGACAGGTAAGCAACAGCACGGCGGAGATTATCTACACCCCGGAAGCAATGCTGGAACAAGCACGTCAGGTAGCCGCTGGAGCCTCCTCTAGCTATATCCTACTGTGGGATAACACCTTATGGAGCCAAGGGAGCAGACATTTTGGGCAGTTAGGTGACAACCTGCTCACCGCAGAGTTTATGGAGCCTCAGCGGATGAAGCTTCCTCCCAGTGGCACTTTGCAAAACCTGGTTCTGCAGGTGGATCGTTCCTTAATGTGGTGTTTTGGCGAACTGGTTCCGGTAGATCCGGGGCGGGACACGGTCCCTTTACTGCTTAACAATCTCACCATGCTCCCTATCCGAGCAGTCATCGAAGCCTTCGGGGGACATGTAGCCTTTAACCAGGAGACCCAGGGGACAGTCCTCACCCTGAACGGGCGTTCCCTGGAGATTCGCAGCGGCTCCACTCAGGCAACCTTAAACGGAGCTTCTTTGGAAATTGCCGCTCCCACCATTCGTAACGAACGCACTTTAGTGCATATCCGGATTCTCGAACATTTGGGGCTGCAGATTAGCTGGGATCCCTTGGAAGAAAGCGTTACAGTTAGTAGGTGAATAATTGTATAGATTGTATAGGACTAGAGCTTTTAACTATCGCCTTTTCCTCTGCTTAGTACTTACCCTGGTCACCGCCATCTTGACCCCGCTTCAGGGAGCAGAAGCTGCAGTTCCGGTAACGGCGGGTAGCTATCTCCTGCAGCTGCGGGGGACTTTAGTGCGCTCTCAAGCCGGTGATACCTTAGTAGAGGCTTTATGGCTTACGGAAGCTTTAACCCCCAGCCAGGCTAAGAGTTATGCTCTTATGGAGATAGCTATGGCCAGCCCTAACTTGTATCGCCTCCAGGCTTTGGCAGCTAACAAGGCTGTCCTTGGGGAGATCACCTTTTACATGAGTCGTCAGACCAACCTTATCCAAGAAGAAATGGTGCTACCTCCGGGCACTGCCTATGTGGAGCTACGGGCTCCCGATGGTTCCCTGGTGGCTAACGGTGCTCAGAGCTGGCAGAGCAACGAAGCAGCCCCCCGCTTATACTATTTAGACCTTACCCCCTTAGACCCCACAAACCGTAGTATACTTCTGCGTTGGGCAAGCGTCGGTTCGGTGGATGGCTATGCTGTCTGGTATACTCCCGATGACATTTACTGGTATTTTATGACCCAAACTACAGCTACTGCCGTTGTGGTCGAGCTGACCGATCTACCAGGAGGGCAGCTGGCGGGTGGCGCCGGGAAGTTTGCCGTTATCGCTTGTAACGGCTTAACCAACAGTATCCTGTCGGAGAGCATCATCGTCCCCTGGCTGTTGCCGCAGATTTATATCTCCGGGGTGCAGGCAGGGGAGCTTTTGACTTACCGGCGGGAGGAAACTATTGATCTGGTGGCGGCAGCTTGGGATGACCAGGAGCGGTGGGGGATCAGCGACCGTATTATCTGGCGCAACAGTCAAGGTCAGGTTGTCGCCTCCGGTTCTCAGCTGCTGTTGGCTGCCAGTCGCTTCCCGGTAGGGCGTTACCAACTCCAAGCGGTGACCATGAACGAGCGCATGCTCTTTGCGGCGGTGGAGTTTGGTCTGGAAATAACCACCGTACTCTCCTGTGCCGAACTGGGTATTGTACCAGACTATAACCGAGAAGGAGAACTACTCCTGCCTCTGCGGCAAGTTATGGAAGGGGCTGGCTGGGGAGTTATTTTCGACAGTGAACGGGGAGAAATCCATTTAAATGGCTACTTCGAGGGCTATATTATCTATGCCGATGGTACTCTGTGGCAGGATGGCTTTTTTTTAGGGTTAGTGCCTCTCATCGATATAGCCAACCAGCGCTGGGTTACTACCGCCGTCTTAGAGCAGTTGGGCTTTAATCCTACCTGGGACGATACTGCCCAGGAACTAACCCTAACGCCCCGTTAAAGCTATGAAGGAACGGGTTTTAATGGCACTCAGCGGTGGGGTGGATTCTTCCCTAGCGGCAGCTCTTTTGCAGGAACAGGGCTTCGAGATAATCGGCATAACTATTAAAGGTTGGATGCCCCAAGGTCTGACAGAAGAGGTAAACCCCAAAGCTTGTTGCTCCCAGGAAGCTATTGACGGGGCGCGAGGGGTGGCTCAGCAGTTAGGGTTTCCTTTTTATGTACTGAATATGCAACAACAGTTCTTTGACACCGTGGTAGCTCCTTTTGTGGCAGGTTATCTCCGGGGGATAACCCCCAACCCCTGTCTGCTCTGTAACCGCCATATCCGCTTTAACCTTTTATACCAGAAAGCAAGAGAGTTAGAGTGTCATTATGTGGCAACGGGACATTATGCACAGATAAAATATTACGACGGTTGCTTTCACCTGTGGCGGGGGATAGATAGTCGCAAAGACCAAAGCTATATGCTTTACAGCGCCACTCAGGAAAACCTGGCGATGACCTTATACCCCTTGGGGGAGATGGAGAAAAGTCAAGTCCGTCGGGAAGCTGCTCAGCGGGGTTTACGCACCGCTACCCGTAGTGAGAGCCAAGATATCTGCTTCGTCCCGCAAGGCGATTATGCCTCCCTGGTGACTGAGCTGGGGGTCGATATTCCCCCGGCAGGATTAATTAAACACCTTGACGGTACTATCTTGGGGGAACACCGCGGGCTGCATCACTATACCATTGGACAACGGCGAGGCTTGGCACTTACCTGGCGGGAACCCCTTTATGTGGTGGCTATAGAAGCACAAAAAAATACGCTCCTGGTTGCCGAGGAGCGTTTTCTCTGGAGGGATTCTTTAATTGCCAACCAAATTTCTTGGATTAACCCAGTACCCGAGGAGCTGGAAGCTGAAGCAAAGATCCGCTATGGCGCCAAGCCAGCGGCGGCGCAACTTAGCCGACTACCCGGGGGGGACGCATATTTAGTACACTTTCAAGAACGCCAACGTGCCATCACTCCGGGACAGGGGGTCGTCTTTTACCGGGGGGAGGAAGTGCTGGGTGGCGGAGTGATAAGTCTCTCGTAGAGAGACCAGAGCCAGGGGAGGGAGAAGCGGCTGTCGTAAGCCCTAATGCCGTGGTTAGCTGCCAGTTCGGCGGTGTACTCCTCCAGGGGGTAGATATACGTGTAACGAAAGCCGGGGGTGAAGTGCGTAACCAAAGGTACCAGGCGAGGGTTAGCCAAACGAATCCCCTCGGTATCAGCAATTATATCCAGGGTAGCCATCCCCCCCAGCATATTCTCAGCCTCTATCTGGTTGGAAATAAAGTTACCTAAAGAATAATAGACAGGTAAAAGCCCTCCATCGGCACGGGGTAAAAGCTCTAGCGGCTGTAGCACATGAGGGTGATGACCTAGGACTAGGTCTACGTTTAAAGCGGCACAGAGTTCAGCCAGCTCTTGCTGTTCTCTGTTGGGGATCAAAGAGCCTTCATCCCCCCAATGGCAAGAGACCACGACTAAGTCGGCATGTTCCTTCCCCCAGATGATATCTCGGGTAATTTCTTCTCTGTTCTGAATCCTACCTACCTGCCAACCTTGCCAATCAACAAGGTCGAGGCCGTTTAAGCTGTAGCTATATCCTACAAAGGCCATGCTTACACCCTCACAGGTTAACAACCGCACCCCATGCTCCTCCTCTAGGTGCCATACACCTATGGGGAGCGCGCCATACTCTTGCCAATAGGTCTTGGTGGCCAAAAAGCCACCAAGACCTTTATCTATGACGTGGTTAGTCGCCAGGTTGACCACATCGACGCCTAAAAACTCGACCATGTCTCGTGCCAACTCCCAGGGGGAGTTAAAGAGAGGGTAGCTGGAGAGGCCGAACTCCCTGCCGGCGGTGGGCACCTCCTGGTTTAAAAAAGCGATATCGGCAGCAGCAAAGAGCTCCCGGACGGGGGCGTAGCTGGCAGTAAAGTTATAGCTGTCGCTGGTTAGATCATAAGCCTGCTCGTAGATGGGATAGTGGATAAGGTTGTCCCCCACGGCGACCAATTTAAGCCGGAGAGGTTCGGGGGTAGGGGCTTCGGCAACCGGAGCCTCGGCTGCGGTTGCCACCTGAGCCTCAGTAGCCGGAAGAGTAGAAGACCATGAACTGTGTTTACCCAGAGTATGATACATGTGGGCTACTACTCCGCCACGGGAACCGGGGCGCAGGAGCGGAGCTCCTGTAAGCGCAGGCGGGCTTTGCCTGCTGAAGCGACCGGGGTTTGGGGGCGGGTAGCCCCCATCTATCAGAGTAGGTTCAGGGGGAGAAACAGAAGGGCTACAGCCTGCCAGCAACAGCGTCAAGATGAGCCATAGGTGCAGCATTACCTGTTCTCGCGGAAGCGCTTCTCCGCCGCGTAGCGGATAAGGGTTTGCACGCCGTCGGTGGCGCTGGCGATAGTGACAATATCGTCCATATCGTAGCCTAAGAGGACTAGCTCTTCGTAGGTTTTTAAGGTGAGAAGGGCATCGTTATAAGCACTGGGATGGTGGATCGATTCTAAACGGCTGGAGAACTCATATATCGCTCCCGGGGAGTTTTCATCGGACACTTCGTCAAACACCAGCA
This sequence comes from Symbiobacteriaceae bacterium, assembly GCA_009779515.1. Lineage (GTDB taxonomy): Bacteria > Bacillota > JAAYKD01 > JAAYKD01 > WRDA01 > WREE01. The sequence goes on along the minus strand of WREE01000004.1, from coordinate 14,331 downwards.
GTTCCGGGATATAAATCTCATTAGGTGAGCGGGGTGCATCGCCGTCGATACGGATAAGGCTGGTAACATAGTCTACGGGAGTGTAGAAGCTCTCTTGCCCAGGAGTGTTACTCATGAAGTAGACTCCGCCGCCCAGCATGACATTATCGGCGCCGGTTTCGGAAAGCTCGGTGACGCTAATAGTCCAAGGCCGTAAGTCCATACCAGTACCTACTGCTTGTTTGGTAAAAAGCAGCAGCGGCTGGTAGAATACCGGTGTGGTAATACCGCTGGTCGGGTTACCCAGCTCCGCAAAGAGGAAGTTGTTACGACTGACCACGGTGCGGGAGAAAGCCAGGGTATTATAGAAGCGCAGGGTGCTTCCCGATGTGTAGTAGGCGGAGCTGTTAACACTACCTAAGCGCTTAACCTCCTCGTCTAAGGTGCCGGGGTTGCGCTGCATCTTGTTGGCAGGGGTAGTTAAAGCCAGGGTCACCACCCGGTAGATTTCCGTTCCAATGGTCATCACGAAGGAGAAGCTATCGTTCATCTGCAGATATTCGTGAAGGGCACGGTTTTTATAGCCAGACAAAACCGGCGACCAGAAGCCGTTACCGTCGTAGTTCGGCAAGCTGCTTATTTCCAGCCGATGGTAGAGGTCGTGGAAGTCTAAGCGGACAGCTTTGTGCCCTAATGTTCCCCAGGTGTAGGTGAAATCAATACCGCTCTTGCGATCGGCAACGTTGAACAAACCGGGAACATCACGGATAAACTCGTTATAAATAATGCTGATAATATTGGGGTCTACCTGATAGCCGTAGAAGCCATTAAAGCTGTTCCCTTGAAGATAGCTGGCATCGTGATTAAAGAAGCTATCCAGTAATTGCACCATTTTGTTATCGCGGCGCCACTCTTCAGGCAACTTCATGGAGCGCAGCTGGTCTACCAGGCTCTGCCCGTAACGGGTGCCCAGGCTATTGACGAAAGCGACAATGGTATCTTGAGATTCCTGGGTGTCGTAATCGCTGTAAATGAAAGAGTAGTTGTAGTAGGCAATTTCGTAATCCATATTATAACTGTCGTTAGTGCGCCGGAAGAGATAGGCATCTCGTTCCCGCTTGAGGGCAGGGGTGCCATAGGTAGCCAGAATGGTACTTTTTTCGCTGGCGGGGATGCTGGGGTGGAGCAGCAGGTTCAGCATGCGGGTATCGGTTTCCTTGACCTCGTTATAGGCCTGCCACAGCACTGCTTCATGATCGTAAGCCCATGCCCGGTTTAAAGGGACCCTGTCCATATCGAAAAGATAAACATTTTGCTCCACGGTGGTATCCCATCGGGCAAGAATACTCTCCACCAGAGCATCGTTAGCATCGTTGGCGACAGCAGCAGTCGTGGAAAGGATATTGCTGTTACCAGAGCCGTAGATGATCAGCTTTAAGTTATCGGCGGCGTTGCGGTAGGCGTGGTCGCCAACGCGGGCGTGGGTGTTGAGCATCCAAAGGGTAGGGAACTTGGTAGGCAGGTTGTATTGCCAGGTGTACGAGTCGTAAGGTGCTGGGTAGAGGGGCTCGTTAGCCTGGTCATGATTGGTATAGCTGCCGTCTAACATCCGCGTGGCTCTGTCGATACTGGCAAAAGTGTCAGGGCGGTCAGCTACGGAAGTAATCTCATTGTGGAAGTTGCTGGTAGCTCCCCGCAGGTAATCGACAAAGAACTCTTTGAGGAAGCCGGGATCATCTATTAAGTAGATTAGCTTCTGCCATTCCCAATTAGCTAAACCAGCCAGGGTAGCTGGGGAGCTGCCGTTGTCTTGCAGAGCCCAAACTCGCTGCCACTCTTCTAAAGTCCACTCCGTCCAGCTTTGATAGTTGGTGCCCAAAGCGCTGTTCATTGCCATCAGAGCTGCGGTTTCCTGGGCGGCGGAAAGATAAGACATAACCCCTTGCCAGCTGTGACGGTAGAAGATTTGTTCTAAAAGCTCTACCCGGGGTAGGTCGTAGTGGCTGCCACTATAGCGGGTATCCTGGGTAGGTACCAAAGAGTTTCCTTCGTAGTTTTGGTCGCCGGTTCCTACCGCTGAGATGGAGAACCACCTGTCGGGAGGGTTTAAGAGCTTAAAATTGGCAGAGCGGGGGTCGGTAAGGTACTGACGACGGTTACTGTTACCTAAAAGGCGATACATACCATTGATATAATACTTTTCGTCGGTAGATTTGTTCGGGGAGATATAGCTGGGGGGGTTCGCCCAATAGACGTAGTCGTCAATGATATCTGTAGGGGTGGAGACATAGCGCGCCAACCCGGTGACCGAGCGGTCTTCGTAATGATACTTCTGGGAAGCCCGGGAGTTTTGACTCACCAGGAAGGTGTCACCCCACCAGCGATCGAAGATGGTGCGGCTTTCCCACAGTCGCCTTAAAGGAGGTTGCATTTGGGTGAAGCTGGGAACTTCGTTGACATCGTCACTGGCCAGCTTCCAGTCAATTCCGTCGTGGGTCAGCATCATGCCACCCATCTCTTGAGGTAAGAGGCGCAAAGGGTTGTTATAACCAATAGCGTTGTGGAGGGAGAGGGCTTCTAAGAGCAGGTACTGCAGCTCGTCGTTCCATCCGTTACGGGTAATTAGGTCGGTGAAGATAGACTGCCCCAGCTGGATACGGTTAATAGTTGCCGAGCTGTAGGAACCAGGCCAGAAGCGAAGAGGGAGGTAAAAGAGAGCATTGAGGGGGGTGGCGTTAGAGTCGCGAGGTAAGTCGAAGACAAAGACCGAGCCGTTCTCAAGCCAGGACTTTTTAAAGTCGCGGCGCAACCAGGTAGCACTGGCAGGTTCGGATTTATAATTGTGCTTTTGTTCCAGGTTGAACATAATGTTGAGGAGCGGTCGCCCTAAAGCTCTAACGAACTCTACGTTGCGCTCACCAGCTGCTCCAGCTCCGGTGTCGGTATAAGCGCTGGTGTTGCCGACCAGGATGATACCCGGCATGACAGTTAACCGGATACCGGGGTTGTTGGTAGGTGGCAGGGTGAGTAAAGGCAGTAGCTCGTCGCTGTTTTTACGGAAGTGCTCCCAGAGATTTTCGGTGATATAGCTCTTAGTAGGGGTTAAATCTTGGGGGAAGGTTTCTACCGTAAACTCCGTGGTGTTCTGCAGGTGGTCGGCTAGCCACTGGGAAGCCAAGCTGTGGAGATTAGTAGCCGGTGCTGAGGGAGGCAACGATTCGTTACAAAGCATGATGTAACGCTCCAGCATCTCTCCTACCGAGGAGATATTGTTAACATTATTAAAAGCGTAGCTGCCGGAAAAGAAGAGTCCGGTGCGATGGGACTCCAGAGGGTAATCGGTGACGAAGCCGTCGGGGCGGGTTTGAGCCTGATAAGCATCCCCGGGACGGATGCGCATTTTGGTGAGCGCGATAATATACTCCCGAGGCGACAAAGGACCTAAGTCGATAAAGTCGCCGGGGTTCCAGAGGAAGTCGTAGGAGAGGACGCGGTTGTTGATAGTGATCTTCAACCAACGCTGCAAATAAATATCGAAAAACTTAAAGAGCTTGTAATCTTCCACGATGATATCTCGGGTACGTAAGTCGCCACCTACATGGCGCAAAGCTACCCAGAAATCGAAGAGCTCATCGGCGTAGGGGAGAGATTCGATAATTTTGTTCATGGTAATTTCCCCGAAATACCAGTCGAAATATTCCAACCAGCCTTCGCTGATTTGGGTATCGGTGAGAACCCCCTCCAGCATATAGGCGGTTTGGTTACGGGTATAATCGGGTGCGTGGTCGTAGTTGGTGCGGGCGGCGACTAAATCCGGGTAGGTGAGAGCCTCCTGAGCAGCTAAAGTTTTTTGTAAAAGATCCCGCTTGGTGAGCAGAGCATTGCCGTGAACATAGACCGGTATATTGATAATGGCCACGGTATCGTAGCCGGGAGGCGCCACGTGGAGCTGCAGGGTGTAGTCGCCATAGTCGTCAGGGGGCAGGTTGCCGGTCTCCACCCAGGTAAAGTTAATAAACTGGGCGTCCACATAGAGGGGCTCTTTGCCGCTTTGGCGGTAAAGTGCTACCCGCGTGGGGCGCCAACTGATGTTGTTGCGATCGCGAACCACTTCCAGCGGGACGACAATTTCCGTCACGCGGGTGGTACCTTTAAAAACGGCGTAGCGTCCGTCTAAATCTTTAAGGAGGTTGATGTAGTTGTCGCTGCTGCGGTTGACAGCAGTGATAACTTCCAGAGGGGACTTGGTGGGGAAGAGCTGACTATAGGTGCGGTAAGCCAAGAAGGCGTCGATATCAAAATGGTTGGGTGGGATAGTATAGGCCATATATTCGGCTAGACGAGGGAAGTAGCCGTAACGCAGGATCTCGGGCAGGTATCCCTTAAAGTTGGCTAATTTTAGCAGCTGGTCTAAGTCGTGGTAGAGGTAACCCAGCCCCAGAAGGGGTAGCTCCTGGGTGGCTTTGTCCATGGCGGTGCCATCGGCGAAGAGGAGGGTATCGTAGACCATGCGCCTGGCGTAGGAGGCACGTACTGCGGAGGTGTTGTTAAGCTTAGTAATTTGAATAACCGCTGCGGCACCCAGGGTATTGTAGTTCATGTAGTTTTTAATAAAGTTGCCTGCATGTTCAGCATTACTTACTTGGGTGTTGTAAGGGGCGTAAGGGTCGATACCGCTACGCGCCAGGAGGTGGTTCAGGTTCAAAATTTGGGTTACCGCAGAGGAGGTGTTTGGTGGAAGAGTATTGCGGTTGTTCTCGAAGAAGAGAAATTGTGCCAGACGGGTAAAGTAGTCCCCTTCTCCCCAATCGAAGCTGGCTTCTGAGACTGTCCACAAGTTTTTTAGAGAGTTGGCAATCATCGCCAAGTCGTCGTTGGAAGCGGTGCTGAGGGAGAGGAGCAGCTTGGTGGAATCCCGAAGCAACAGCGACATAGCTTGAGCCTCCCGGGGGAGACGCCCTTCGCCGCCGGGGAAGCGCTCTTCGGGTTGGTTACGGAAGGAACTAGCCCAGGCGTTGATGAGACCATAGAAAACATTCTCCCGTCCTAACGCCGGCAAGATGCCGTTGGCTTGGACAAAGGCATAGTAGAAGCTGGCAATTTCGTATTCTAAGTCGGGGTTATAATAGAAGAAGCTTTCCGGTTGCTGAATTGAAGAGAAGTGAGCGGTGCTGGCTTGCAGGTTTTGCAGGAAGGTGAGGAAGTCGCTGGAAGCTACTACCACCCAGTATTCTTTAACTTTACCGCTGGCATCGTGAGTGACCCGCAGGCGAGCCACCCCAGGTCTAAGCCCTCGTAGGGAAGCCGTAATATCTCCGGTGGAGGTTACCCCTAGGATGCCAGGATCCAGGCTTTCAAAGGTCAGGGTTTTTTCAGGAGCGGAAGTGGGGCGCACAATCATGGCAATCTCCCGGGTACTGTTGGCAGGCACTTGAATACTGGTGGTGCTGTTGCCGGGGTTGCCGTTGTAAGAGAAGTCGATAGTTTCGACTTCGTCACCGGTAACTACCACTTGGGCTGTTCGGCGGTAAAAGGAAGTGTTGGCGTAGTAGGGCGCATATGCCACAATTTGGACATTGGTGACCACATTGGCTGTAACTTTTCGCGCCCAGATTTGCCCTCCGGGGCTGATGGAGACAAAATCGGGATGGGTACTCTCCCAATAAACAACCTGATTAGCCGCATGGCTGGGGGTGAAGACTGCTTCGGCGGTGACTCGATCCCCTACTGTAAGGCTGTAGAAACTGCGGGAGAGCTGCATATCGTCAGCCAGACGCGGCAAGACGGTGATAATCATGGAGGCCATAATTTCGCTGCCGTCCAATGCTTCGGTATAAAGGGTGAATTGCCCCGGTTCCAGAGCGTGGACTTCCACATCGGTCTGCCGGGTTCGGGTGTTGTAAATGTTGTATACCATGGCGGTGACCGTGTCGTTGCTCCACCAGTTGGTTTCCAGTAGAGTTGGTTTAGCCGGGAGGAAAGCGGAAACGGCGTAAGTGCGCTTTTCGCCCACGGTCATGGTATCTTTATCGCGGGGTAAGGTTATTTTGTCGATGAGGGTGCCACTGGCGACCACGTTGACCGCGCAGCGAGTTTGCACCGCAGGGATATCGATGACATAGGCATAAACCGTGGTTTTACCTACGGCTACCCCTCGCACATTTCCGGATTGGTCTACGGTGGCAATTTGGTTATCTCCGGAGAACCAGGCTACAGCATCTCGGGGTTGCTTCGTACCGATGAGGGGGAAAAGGGTGGCAGTTAGTCTGGCGGTTTTGCGAGCTGCCAGGGTGAGGGAGGTGTTGTTGAGGGCGATAGTAGCCACCGTGCGGTACTCCACCACAACCGTAGCGGTAGCCGAGAGGGAGGGGTTGGTAGCCGAGACTGCCGTGATGGTCGTACTGCCCACCGCAAGCCCGGTGACTAACCCCCACTGGTCGACAGTGGCGACATCCCGTTTGCTGCTGCTCCAGATGAGTTTGTTATCGGCAGTTAAGGGGAAGACGGTGGCTTCCACATAGACCTGAGAGCCGATGGTGATAACATACTGGGCGTTGGGCATATAGACTTGCGGTTTAGAGGGGTCGAAGGTATCGGAGGGGGTAGTAGCAGGTTGCACCACTGGGGGGGGAACGACAGGAGGTGCGGTGGGCGCTACGGTGCTATCTCCGGAAGAAGCCAGGGTGATAACTGCCTGTAAGGAGAAGCGTTCGATGGTGCGGGGGTCGCTATCCAGCCTAATCCGGCTGTCTAAAGACTCCTGGGCGACAATGAGGGTATGCAAGGATGAACGAGCATCCATGTTGACATCGCTGGGGGACTGGACTAAGAGACGGTGGAAATGGCTGTTGTTGCCGTTAACCGTCACACGTTGCCCGTCCTTTTTATTAATATAAAAATCGGTAGCTTGGCAGTTTGTTAGGTCGACATTACCTCCACCCATGAGGAGGATACGGCCGCTGACGGTAACATCGGTAAGGGTAACTTGCCCTTCACCAGCTCCGGGAGCGATAACCAGATCGCCGTAGATGGTGGCGTTACGCAGCTCGGCAGTGGTTTGGCGGATAACGGCGTTGCCGTAAATGGGGGCAGAGTTATTGTTGTGGTTCACCCCGGGGCGGTTTAAAAAGAGCTGCATGATTTTACTGAACATCGACATTAACATCGAGCGGGTTAAGAGCTCATCGGGGCGCAAGGTGTTATCGGGGTAGCCGGTTAAAAAGCCTCGCTCCACCATGGCTTCCAGGCTGGAACGAGCCGGTGAAACTACCAAAGCTCGCTCATAATCGGCAAAGCGCGCTAGTTCATCGTGGCTGGTCTGGGGAGTCATGGAGAAAATGCGACAGAGCAAAGAAGCCGCTTCGGCTCGGGTTACCTCTTGCTCCGGGTAGGCGAAATTGTTACTAAACCCGGTGAAGTAGCCGGCTTGGCGGGCAACAAGAAACTCCTGGGCGTACCAGCTGTCGGGGGTGACATCGGCAAACTGCCGTCCCCCCGGTGTAGCATAGCCTAAAGCCCGGTTTAAGAAAGCGATCATTTCACAGCGCAGCAAGTTGGCGTCAGGGCGAGCAGTGCCGTCTTCAAAACCTGCTAAGACCCCTTCGTTCATCCAGTAGGCGAAGTTGTCGGAAGCCCAGTGATCGACTAAATCCCGGGGGAGAGCGAAGGCTGCCCCCACCGTCGGCATGGGGTTTAGAGCCTCCCTGATCTTACCCGGTAAGGGGATAGCGCACAAACCGGTGACCTGAGCGAATATAAGAAATACGACCAAGAGAGCTCTTGTACGGTGTGACATAAAAAAATGCACCTCCAATTAAGGTTATTTTCCGCAAACAGGGGATAAACTCCTGCTAAAAAAGGAGAACTCTTCCATTATACCGAAAAAGATAGACACTATAACAAAGGGGGATTGACATGTCGGAGGAGACGAAAGATATACTTAACCTCTCCCTGGCGGAGATGCGTAGCCTAATGGCCCAAAAAGAGTTAAGTTCGGTGGATATTGTTACCTTTTATCTTAAGCGTATAGCTGCTTACGACCAGCAAGGAGTTAAGCTCAACTCTATTCGCACCTTAAACTTACATATCCTGAGTGAAGCAGCCGGTTACGACCGGGAGGAGCATTTAGAAGGTCGTATTCGCGGACCTCTGCACGGCATTCCGGTATTAGTCAAAGATAATATCGATGCCGTGGGTATGCCTACCACGGCAGGCTCTACCGCTTTGCAAGATCACTATCCCCAAGAAGATGCTCCTTTAGTGGCTGCTCTGAAAAAAGCCGGTGCCCTGATTCTAGGCAAAGCGAACATGACCCAATGGGCTAACTTTATGACAAACGGTATGCCTAACGGTTACAGTGCTTTAGGTGGTCAGGTGCTTTGTCCCTACGGTCCGGGTATCTTTAATGTGGGTGGTTCCAGTTCCGGTTCCGGTGCCGCCGTGGGTGCAGGGCTTGTCCCTATTGCCGTAGGCACGGAAACCAGTGGTTCTATTTTAAGCCCTGCCAGCTCCAACTCTCTCGTAGGGCTCAAACCCACCTTGGGGCTTATCTCCCGGCGAGGGGTTATCCCCATCGCTGCCAGCCAGGATACGGCTGGTCCTATGGGGCGAAGTGTAGCCGATGTGGCTCTCCTGATGCAAGTTATGGCAGAGGAAGACCCTCAAGATGGAGCTACCTGGGGCACATCTACCTTGTGTGAAAATTACCTGCAGCATTTAGACGACAAAGCTCTGACCAGTGTTCGTCTGGGGGTTGTGAAAGCTCCTCTGGAGCGGATGAACGATGAGCAGAAAGCGTTGTTCGAAAATGTTCTTCAAGAGCTTACCACTTTAGGAGTGGAACTGGTAGAGGTGGAACTTCCCGGCATGGCTACCTCAAGAGATTGGCGCAGTGAGGTTCTCTCCTATGAGTTTAAGCCTGGGATCAATGCCTACCTTAAAAATGTGGCTTCCCATTTACCGGTTCACAATATCGATGAACTTTTAACCTATAACTCTCTCCATGCTCAAATTGAACTTCGCTACGGACAGTCTTCCATACAAAGATCGGCACTTTTAGCGGGAGGTTTAACGGAAGGGACTTATATCGAACACCGTTTGCAAGATTTGCTCAACAGTCGCCAGCAAGGGATAGATTATGGTCTTGAACACTACCAGGTGGCAGCTCTCCTCTTCCCAGGACCTTCAGCGGCAGCCATCGGCGCCAAAGCCGGCTATCCCACCCTGAATATGCCTGCCGGTTATACTGGCGAAGGTCAACCTTTCTCGATAACCTTTGCTGGAGGCGCTTTCAGCGATCCCTTACTGCTAGGCTTCGCTTACGCTTATGAGCAAGCCTACCCCAAACGGGTTTGGCCTAAGCTGCCGGAACCGGAGATCAAGGAAGAAGAAGCAAAAAGTTAAGAAAATTGTCAGTATCTGCTAGGCTCTAACAAGGAGATCATGCTTAGCCTAGCCAGTTTCGTTCCCAAAGCTAAGATACCCCCCTACGCTAAAGTCGTCACAACATTTTACCGTGACGGCAATCCGCCGAGGGGGGTTTATCTATGAACGGTCATGCTGTCAGGGGGTTAATGTATAGACTATAACTTATCATCGTGGATAAAACATAGGCATAACCCCATGAGGGAGTTTGACCTGGTGTCAATTATTGCGGAATTGCCATATTTACCTTCATTTTGGCTAATTCCTTCCCTGCAGCGTCAAAATCGTAATCCTCCATTTGCCGTAGCAGTTCCCCGCTTCCTGTAATCGAGCGGATGTCACCCATCATTTTAAGAGATTCCGGATTACCGCTTTTTAGTAGTGGTTCCAATGCCTCCAACAGTTGGCGCACCGTATTCGCGTCAAGATCAACCATAGTATCTGCTGGCGCAAGGCTCTTTATCTCGTTCAGGTACGGGTTCAACTCCTCCAGAGCAGAGCCTAGGGCAATGCCCAGAGCATGCATCTCTTCTGGGGTAACTCGGTTTTCACCACCTTTAAGAGCCACTTCGACGGTAGCTGCGGCTTTTTGCAAGACAACTTGTCCGATTAAACCGGCATTACTTTTCAAGGTATGAACTAATCTATGGGCTAGCTTTATATCACTGGTATCTAAGGCGCTCATAATTTCACTTAGTTTATCGCGGTTACTGGTCACAAAATCGGCTTTTAACTGTCTTTGAATGTCCGTATCAGTATTTTTATTTTCATATTCCTTCACATTGACAAAATTGACTGGGGTAAGGTATTTTAGCAGACAACGCCATAACTCCTGTGATGTAAACGGTTTGCTCAGATAATCCAGCATCCCAGCTGCTTTGTACAACTCCCTATCGTCTGCCATTACATTCGCCGTCATAGTCACCAGTGGAGTTCCCGTTCCCATCTCAATGATTCTTGGGGCGGCTGTCAATCCATCCATCACTGGCATATGGATATCCATAAAGATTAAATCAAACGGCTTTGCCCCCATGTCTATACGCGCCTGGACTTTATCTATACCTTCCTGTCCGTTCTCAGCTATCTCAGATTTCAACCCAACGGAGTTCAAATGGTCAATGATGACCCGCTGGTTCATTTGGTTGTCTTCGCATATCAGCACATCACCTTCAAACACCGGTTTACTAAGCTCATTGACCAGATTGCCCGTCTTTAGCATCTCGGGTGTTTTCTCGGTCGTTGCCAAGGACAACTCAAATCCGATGACAGTCCCTACGCCAGCTTCGCTTTCTACTTCAAGACTACTGCCCATCAAGTCCAGTATGCTTTTCGTTATGGACATACCAAGACCAGTTCCGCCATATTTGCGGGTGGTGCTAATGTCTGCCTGGATAAACGGCTCAAAAATTCTGGTGATTTGTTCAGAGGTCATTCCTATGCCGGTATCTCTTACCTCAAAGCGCAGAGTTACCTGGTTTGCGGTCTCCTTGATAACCATTACGGCAAGACTGACACTGCCGGCTTCGGTAAACTTGATAGCGTTGGAAAGAAGATTGATCAGCACTTGGCGTAATTTTGTGGGATCGCCGAGTAGCATCTTACTTAAAGATGGTGCGGTGTAAAAATGTATGTCAAGGTTCTTTTCACTTGCTTTCAACGTGATCATGGTCTTACAGGAATTTAACAGTTCATGCAAAGCAAAAGGGATAGCTTCTATCTCCATATTGCCTGATTCGACCTTGGATATGTCCAAAATATCGTTGATAATCTGCAGGAGCAATCCAGCGTTCTCTTTGATCATGGCAAGGTACTCTTTGGCGATGGGATTTACGGCGGTTTCCAGCCCTAGCTCGGTGAAACCGATAATGCTGTTCATAGGGGTTCGTATCTCGTGGCTCATATTCGCTAAAAACATCGTTTTAGCTACCGAAGCCACTTCCGCCGCTGTCGTGGCTTGGCGCAGCTTTTCCTGGTTTTCAATCCTGACCGTTTCATCTTTGATGGCGTTAAAGAACACATAGGAATTATCGACCCACCGGATGATGGCTGCTCTACCACCAATATATCTGCAGGATTCCTCGTCAAGCATGCCGTCATAGTCATAATACGGGTATAACTCTTTTGCCAACATTAGTTTATCCATCTGGCATATTTTACAGGGCTGATCGATATTCCTAATGGCTTTATAGCATGTTTTGCCAATATAGTCATTCCTGTCCATATTGTAGTATTCCGCCATACTACGGTTGACATAAAGTAAACGATAATTGAAATCCGCGACAGATATCATGATGTCCAGGTGATCCATGACGGCCATCGTTTTGCGCATTATGGAAACTGACTCGGCCAGCTTTTTAATACTTTGAATTATTTCCTTATATGAACCAGAATATTTACTGTCATCCACATAAATATCAACGTCGCTGAACTTGTCCAAATCGCTGGTCAGATAGGTCAGATCGCTCAGTATGGATTTTATAATGTCCACAAGACTATAAATATTGGAAGTCAGCAATTCTATTTCGTCTTTCGTAGCCATGTTGGCACTGGTATTGCCGTTTTCCAGGTATCCGGCGGACACATTTCCCACGAACTGCGACAAATACGCTATCGGCTTAGTAATTCTTGCCGTGATGAACAACAAAACTAAGACGGAACCGGCGAGTCCCGTCAGTCCAATGACAAATATGTTTGCTTGCATGGCATTTTTTTCCGCCAGCAGTTCCGCGTTGGAGCATCCGGTGGCAATAATGGCAAATATCTCACCATGTATATCAAACAACGGTAGGAAAGATATGCTGTAGTTTTCCCCGTTAACCGTATCATAACCTATTACTGCTTGCTTTGTTGCATAGATTTTCTCCGCTACAAAAGCGGGGAGCGGCCTTCCGATGAGCCGTTCTCCGTTCGCTTTTACCGTCCCAGAAACCATCACCTGGTTGACAAACACCCCAAAATCGGCATGATAGTGCTCTTTTAACCAATCGAAGGTTTCATCGGAATCAAACCGCACCCCTGCGGATATAACACCAATAAGCGTTTCGTTAGTATCGTAAACTGGTGCGCTGGCACGGGCTGATACCTTCACGACGATACCTTCTTCGATACAGGAAAAAACAGTCCCCCTTAAGGCTTCTTGTATACTCGTCTGGTCGGCTATGGAATCACCATATATATCATGTTCGTGGGTTCTTGCCAAAACGATGCCATCTGCGTCGGTTACGGTGATAAAGTCCACATGGTATAAATCCATCGAGGATGATAGTATGCGAATAATTTCCTCTCTATCCCGATTAGCGACGGCTGTGATAACACTTGCTTCTGTTGATGCCGTAATAGCTGCAATTAGGGAATCGCGCTCCCGATCGACCATATGCTTTTTCAGGCCATTGGTGGCTACGGATATTCTTTCGCGAAAAAGAATATCCGTATATGTGGAAAACCTTAGGGAGGAAAAAACCAGTGTGGCGACGACCAACACCACTAGGATGCAGGTTACCGGAATAATAATTTTCCATTTTATACTCATGCTATATCATATACCTTTCAACGTTTTTGGTGGCATATATAGACTAATCATATGCATGATTTTGCTAAGATCAACCGGTTTCTCGAGATAGTCGTTCATACCAGCTGCAAGATAACTCGTTACTTCCTCCGGGTTGGTATTGGCTGACACAGCAATGATGGGAACAGTTGCACTTTCTGAGATGCCGAGGGAGCGGATCTGGCGGGTGGCTTCCACACCGTCCATTTCGGGCATATTTATATCCATAAGAATGAAGTCATATTTGGCGGGATCAGCTTTGAATAGCTCGACGGCTTCGCTCCCGTTCGCAGCAGACACAAACTGCAACTGCGTATCTGCCAAGAGCGCCATGATAATCTCGCGATTTATATCAATATCATCAGCTAATAGTAAAGTGTAACCGGCGAAAGAGGTGAACTTTTCAAGTTCTATGTTGGGTTGCCCCAGGGGGAGCTTAAAGGTAAAGGAAAATTTAGAACCTTTCCCTAGTTCAGATTCCAGCCATATCTCTCCGCCCATTTTGGCGGCGATGGTTTTCGCTGAATAGAGTCCCATGCCAGCCCCACCATATTTTCTGTTTATCCCTCCGTCTGCTTGCTCGAAGGCGGAAAAAATGACTTCCTGTTTATGCTTCGGTATGCCAATACCATTGTCTTGGACATCAATTTGTATGGTAGCATAACCGTTTTCATTATATATTGTAAACACGCTGATCTGGACTGAGCCATGTTCTGGCGTGAACTTGCTGGCGTTAGACAACAGATTGTCGATTACCTGGGTGAGTCGCTTTTCGTCTCCAATAAGGATTTCAGGCAGCAAAGGGTCAATGTTTGTAGTTAGGGTTTGCTGTTTATCTGCCAACCAGCGTTGTCCTTTTTGCAGTTCACTCCGTAGCATATGGCTGAAAGAAAATGCTGAGCTGGCGAGCTGGAAATTTTCATCTTGTAAATCAGAAATGTCCAACACATCTTCCACCAGCTTTAAGAGATTTTGGGAAGCGGTGGCGGACTTGCCAAGGAAGTCATTCTTCGTTACATGGTCGTCAGTGTTCCGCGCTAAGTTTGTCATGCCTATGATTGCATTCAAAGGCGTACGCACTTCATCGCTCATGCGTGACAAAAATTCGCTTTTTGCACGGCTGCTTTTCTCAGCGATCTCCTTTTCAATTATCAAGCGCATTTGGTTGACTATTTTCAACTGGTTTCTGATGCGCAACCGGACGATGGCTTCATGGAAAGGTTTGCTTATATAATCGTCCGCTCCCAAGGTCAATCCTTTCATTTCATCCTCGGCGGTGCTTAACCCTGTGATAAATATGACGGGTATATTGCGCGTTCTCTCTGACTTCTTTAGTTCTTCTAATACTTCATACCCGTTCATTCCGGGCATGATGATGTCCA
>WREE01000003.1 GCA_009779515.1 Symbiobacteriaceae bacterium | reverse complement strand
CACATTGGTGCGCCTGGCTTCCCGGGCACGCCGACTGTTGGTATGGATAACCATGCCGCTCTCCACCTGGGTGTTGCAAGCTGCCGCCAGGTTAGAGTCGCCGACTATCTCCACGGCACAGACCCGACAAGCTGCCACCTGACAAATACCGGGCAAATAGCAAAGGGTGGGGATAGTAATCCCGGCTGTTTGCGCCGCTGCTACAATGGTCATCCCGGGAGGGACGGTAACAACCTGGTTATCGATAGTTAAACTTACCATTTAGCCACCCTCCCCTCTTTGAGCGCCCCTAAGCCGCGGATATCGCAGCGTAGGCAACGCGAGCACTCCTGTTCTCCTTCTTCCTCGCTTAAAGGATATTCTATTAAGTCAAAATCTTGCCTGCGTTCGGCAGCTTCCCGCTCCAGACAAGTGGCACGCCCCCACTGGGGCTTGTTACCGTGATAACTTGTGGGAATAGCTATATCTAACTCCAGTTGATGGTTATAGCCCAGATAAGTATCGATATTGGCAGCCGCTACCTTGCCGGCTTCAATGGCGCGAATAGCCGAAGCCGGACCATAGGAGCAGTCGCCCCCGGCGAAGACCCCAGGCAACTCCAAAACGGCACCGGTAGCCGTAGTGCGTAATTGATCCCACCTTAAGGGAACGCCGCTCTCCTTAAAATGCTCCGAGTCAATAGACTGGCCAACTGCCACAATCACTACTTGGCACTGCCAACGCTCCTCAGGAAGAGCAGCGTTACGGGGCATAGGGCGACCCGAACGGTATTCACCGCTAATCTGCGGTGCTAAAATAACCGCCTCGACCTCGCCGGCAGCGTTAGCTTCTACCCGCAAAGGGGCTCTTAAGGGGATAATCTCCGCTCCTTCGGCGATGGCCCCTGCTACCTCGTGAGGCATGGCAGTCATGTCGTCAATCCGACGACGATAAGCACAACACACCGTTTTGGCTCCCAGTCGCAGAGCGGTACGGGTGGCATCCATCGCCACATTTCCTCCGCCAATAACCATGACATCCTTGTTGCTAAAATCCGGCTGGACACCATCTCCCACCTGGGACAACAGCTCTACGGCGGAAAGCACTCCTCGGCTCTCCTCGCCGGGAATCCCCAAGGCTCGGGCACCGTGAGCGCCAATGGTAATAAAGACGCTATCGAAGCGTTCACGCAGCTCCCCTAAGGTTATATCTTTACCAATTTCGGTCTCCAACACTACCTCAACCCCGGTGGCCAGAATCGCTTTAATGTCGGCATCTAAGTAGCGAGCAGGTAGACGATAGATAGGTATACCATAACGCAGCATACCACCTAACTGCTTTCGCTTCTCATAAAGGGTAACCTGGTGCCCCATCAGGGAGAGGAAGTAAGCGGCGCTAAGCCCTCCGGGTCCTCCTCCCACCACAGCTACCCTTTTGCCGGTGGCAGGGAGTGAGGGAGGGGGTGGCGTCTCCCCGGCTTTTTCAATAATGGTGCGCTTTAAGGCGCGGATATTGATAGGGTCGTCCACGATCCCTCGGCGGCAGAACTCTTCGCAGGGATGTTCGCAAATGAGAGCACAGGATACCGGAAGGGGGTTATCTTTGCGTATGAGGCGCAAAGCATCCTGGTAGCGGCCGGCTGCGCAAAGAGCAATGTAGCCTGGCACATCTACATCGGCAGGACAGTGCTGACGGCAGCTCACTGCCGTGCTGACTGCCAGACAGGCGCCCTGGGTAAGATGCGCCGCGAACTCTTGGCGGTAGCTATCCAGATCCTGTAACACCAACTGGGCGCTTTGGTAGCCAATAGCGCAATCGGCGGTATCGGCGATAACAGATGCTGTCCGTTTAATGAGTTCCAGATCTTCGAAAGAGCCGCGACCGTCGAGAACATTCTCCAGTATATCGATAATTTTGCTTACCCCCACGCGGCAGGGGGTGCATTTGCCGCAGCTTTGAGCGCTGCTGAGACGTAAAAAGCTAACCAGCAACTCTACCGGACAGGTACCGCGTTCCCCTGAGAGAACGCGGCGTTTAACCCCTTCGTAGATATTGTCAACCAGGCGGCGCTCCGGAGGAGTGCTTTTTAAAAGAAGCCTGTGCAATGCCAACTACCTCCTAGCAGCTTCGACTACATGCTTAACCAGCACCGAAGTGGTCACTGTTCCCACGCCTCCCGGCACTGGGGTGATAGAGGCTACAATAGGCTCTGCCTCCTCAAAGTTGACATCTCCGCAAAGCTCGTCTTCCTCGTCGTAGTTAATACCCACATCAATGACAATCTGCCCCGGAGCTAAGTAGTCTTTACCTACAATACGGGGACGACCAGCAGCAACAATAAGCAACTCACCTTCCCGACAGATGGCAGGCATATCCACTGTGCGAGTATGGCAAATGGTCACCGTAGCGTTTTTCTGCAGCAGCATCATCGCGGCAGGTTTGCCCACCACCAGGCTGCGCCCGATAACCACAGCTTTTTTCCCGGTAACATTTATATCGTAATAATCGAGAATCTCCATACAGGCCTGGGCAGTACAAGGGGGATACCCGGTGGCAAAGCCAGTAAAAACCCCTGCCAGGGAAGCGTCGGTGATGCCGTCGATATCTTTCTCCGGAGCCAGGCTGTTGCGCACCAGGTTATCGTCCATATGCTTAGGCAGGGGACGCAGGAGCAAGCAGCCATGAATTCCGGCATCTTGGTTAATTTCTTGGATAACGGTGAGAAGCTCCTCCTGGGTAGCATCTTCCGCCAGCAGATAGCTCTTAACCTCCACCCCCACGGTGGCACAGCGTCTGAGCGCTCCCCGTTCATAAGCAATATCGTCCCCTCTTTCGCCCAGACGTACAATGGCTAAAGTGGGGGTAATCCCCTGGGCTACCAACTGAGCAACTTCCTCCTGAAGCTTCTCGTTAAGCGCTGCTACAACTTCCCTACCGTCTAAAATTTCGGCCATGTTATACCCCCTTTAGGTAATATATTTTCCAGCTGGTATCTAGCGAGTTTTCATACTCCCTTAAACCCAGCTTGTTGTAACTGCTCCTTCGCCACGGCTACCCGCATGGTAAGTAAGGGATCGACAATTTGACAAACTTCCAAATTACCACACAAAGAAAGCAGCATAGCGGCATCCTGAAGGGTGAAGTTCAACCTCTCCTGCAGAAAAGCAGCAGCATCGTTTAAGGCGAGAGCGGCCGCTTCGTCTAAAGTCGCCCCGGAGGCTATAAAATAGAGATGGGTAGCATCTTCCCCGATAGGATTAGCGAGGGTTACCCCTTTTAGGAGTTCAAAAGAGAGAGTAATCTCCCCGGCTACTTCGATGCCGGTAACGCTTACTTCGCCATCTGCCATTACCGCGTGGAGGTCACCCACGGCGAAAAGAGCTCCCGGATGGTAGACAGGAAGGTACAGGGTAGTCCCTGCCTGGATTTTACGGTTATCCATATTTCCTCCATGGCTGCCGGGAGTTCCTGTATTGCTGGGAGCACCTGCCGGTGCCACCCCCATAACCCCAATCATAATATTTAAGGGATAGCTGATATCCCCTACCTGGGCGTGAGTTTTGCCAATACGCGCCAGCTTAAAATGGCTCCCCTCAATCCGCGTACCGAAGAAACCGGAGCCATTTAAGGCCATGACTGCACCCTGGGGCGCCACCGTTATCTCGTGAATAATTACCTTAAGGGTATCACCGGGGGCAGCTCCGTTGATATAAACCGGACCTGTAGCTGGGTTAACCGCATTCCAGTCGATAGCCGCCAGGCTGCTGTTTTCATCGACGATTTGTCCACCCAGAGCATCCTGGGTCTCCAAGAGAACCAGTTCCCCCGGTTCCACTTGCAGAACCGGGGTCGCCTCAGAGTTAAACTGATAAACATACTTGTCTTTAGTTACCCTTTTCACCATACACCCCACTAAAAGTGCCAAAAAGTTTTTTTATCCAGGCGGTGCAGAGCATCGATATAGCGCACGGTGCCGGTGCGCCCCCGCATAACCATAGAGTGGGTGCGAGCGGTGTTACCACTGCCAAAGCGTACCCCTCGTAAAATGTCGCCATCGGAGATACCCGTCGCCACAAAGAAGATATCCTCGTCTCGTACCATATCGTAGAGCAAGAGAATTTTCCCTTCCGGTTGATCCATGCTCGCCATCCGCTCCCGGTCTTCGTCATCTTCGGGAGCAAGGCGACCTTGGAGTTCTCCCCCCAAGCATTTGAGAGCGGCTGCCGCCAAGACCCCTTCCGGAGCACCGCCAGTCCCCAACAGAATATCGATACCGCTATCTTCAATGCAGGTCGCTACTGCCGCTGAGACATCGCCATCGCTAATCATACGAATACGCACTCCGACTTCTCTGGCTTCCCGCACAATATCTTCGTGGCGGGGTCTGTCCAGGAGGATAAGGGTTACATCTTGTAAAGATTTCTCTAAAGCCGCCGCCACTGCTTCCAGATTCCTACGCACCGACCATTCGATGTTGATCTTGCCGGCAGCTTTGGGACCCACAGCAATCTTCTCCATGTACATGTCCGGAGCATGGAGCAGACTATCTTTGGGACCTACTGCCATCACCGAAATAGCTCCCGGCAACCCTTTAGCCACTAAATTAGTTCCTTCCAAAGGATCCACCGCAATGTCCACCCTGGGGCCTAGCTCTTTTCGCCCTTTAGCCCCAACCTCTTCCCCGATGTAGAGCATGGGAGCTTCATCCATCTCTCCTTCACCGATAACCACTACCCCCTGAACATCGATAGAATCGAAAAGGGTACGCATAGCTTCTACCGCCGCTGCATCAGCGGCATTTTTGTCGCCTCGTCCCAGCCAGCGAGCCGAGGCTAAAGCAGCAGCCTCCGTGACCCGAACAAACTCCAGAGCTAACTCTCGATCCACAGTTAACCACCCTTTCGTTTTTTCGCATATTGCGTTTTTATCCCAAGATACCCTTGGCTATACGGCGTGTCTGCCACTTGGCTTGCTCTTCGTCGATGGTCTTTAGCTCGCGCCCTTCCATGAGTATCTGTCCGGCTACCATCACCGTATCCACATCGCTCCCCTGAGCGGTGTAGACCACCGCCGCAATAGGGTCGTTGCGAGGAACCCAATGGGCAGCATCGGTATCCAGAAGAATTAAGTCGGCGGGAGCCCCTTCTTTCAGGGTGCCCAGCTCTGGATCCATCTCCAGCGCCAAGGCAGCTTGCCGGGTAGCCAGCTGCAGCATCTGAGAAGCCGGTTGCAACCGGGGATCCCCCCAGGCACCTTTTTGCAAAATTGCCGCCAGATGAAGTTCTTCAAACATATTCAAGTTGTTATTACTGGAAGCGCCATCAGTTCCCAGGGAAAGGTTAACCCCTGCCTGGAGCATCGCCTCCAGGTTAGCGATGCCGGAAGCCAGCTTCAAGTTGCTGCTGGGGCAATGTGCCACATGCACCCCCCGGGCAGCTAAAATACGCCGATCGTCATCGTCTAAATGAACGCAGTGCGCCACCACCGTACGCGGGGAAAAGAGACCTAGCTCCTCCGCCAAAGCAATAGGGCGCTTGCCGTATTTTTGCAGGCTATCGGTTATCTCTATAGCGGTCTCATGCATATGGGTGTGCACTGCCAGCTTTTCTGCCTGGATAAATTCTCCCATATCCCGTAAAGCTGCTAAAGGGGGAAGATAGGTAGAGTGAACCAGGGCCATAATTTTCAGGCGACCTTCCCAGCCATCCCACTCCTTATGAAAATTGCGAAAGCGCGGGAAAATGGTCTGGTAGTCGACCCCTCCCGGACCAAAGGTGAGATCGATAATATTGTGGCTTAGTTTTGCCCGCAGGCCGCTACTGACTATATTAGCTGCCCCTTCTTCGGGAAAGAAATACATATCGATAAAACCGGTAGTACCGGAGCGGATCATTTCGGCCATCTCCAGTAAGCCTGCCCAGTGGATATCTTCCGCTACCAGTTGGGCTTCACTGGGAAAAACCTTAGTGTGCAGCCAATCCTGCAGGTTTAAGTCACTGCCATAATTACGTAAAATACTCATCCCCACATGGGTATGGGTGTTCACCAGTCCCGGCATAGCCAGCTTTCCCGCTCCGGAGATGGTTCGCTGGGCAGCGAAGTCGGCTAAACGTCTCTCCGCTTCGGGGCTATCGGCGGGAAGCACAAAGGCAATCCGCTCTCCCTCTATGCCCAGATGCACCTGGGAGGTAAAAATAGGTTCGGGGTTGACGCTGATAAGGTCGACATGGCGAATAACCGTTCTCATAGCCTCTCACCTCCTTTAAACACTACATCCTAGCGACAATGCCCCGAATAAGCTGCGCGAAGCGTTCGGCACCGTCAATACCGGCTTGCAGGACTTCTTGATGATCTAAAGGCTTATTCATGACTCCGGCAGCCATATTGGTGACGCTGGAGATACCTATTATCTGCATACCGGCATGACGGGCAGCAATAATCTCAGGGACGGTAGACATGCCTACTACATCGGCCCCTAAAAGGCGCAGCAGGCGTATATCTACCGGAGTCTCAAAATGAGGACCCTGGGCATAGGCGTAAATCCCTTCCCTCAAGGTTATACCGGCCTCCAGGGCACTGTGACGTGCCATTTCCATAAACTCCTCGCTCAAGGGCGTAGTCATATCGAAGAAGCGCTCTCCCAGCTCGGCCATATTCTCTCCCCGCATGGGTGAAGGGCAAAAGAGGGTGATGAGGTCGCGGATGAGCATTAAGTCCCCTACCTTGTAGGTGAGATTAATCCCGCCACAGGCATTGGTGACAATAAGGTTGGGAATACCCCAGGTAGCAAAGGCTTGCACCGGAAAGACCACTGTCGCCATATCGTGCCCTTCATAATAGTGGAAGCGCCCCTGCATGGCACAGATCTCTTCCCCATCCAGAAGGCCACAAACCAAGCGACCGCTATGCCCCTGGACAGTAGCAGCCGCAAAGCCAGGGATTTCGCTGTAAGACAAAGAGATAGGAAACTCCAGCATATCCGCCAGAGCCCCCAGTCCGGAGCCAAGGATAATGGCTACCTTGGGGATGTAGCCCACCGTTTGTTGCAAATAATGTGCCGTTTCTCTTAGCTGGTAGTATCGTCTGGAAGTATCATCCAAGGGTAATCCCCCCTTCGTAGTATTTACCCAGCAAAGCAGCGCCAATTAACCCGGAATCGCCGCCTAAAGCGGTACTCACCACTTTTGTGTTGGGCAGATATTTAGCGCCATAGCTTTCCAAGTTTACTGCCTGCTGCAACGGTTGCGTAATCCGCTCCCCCTGACCGCCAATGCCGCCGCCGATGGCAATCTGCTCCGGCTTAAAAATACCAACCAAGTTGACAATGCCGGTAGCCAGCAGCGCCAGATAGCGCTCGATAACGGAAGATGCTGCTTTGTCACCTTGCTCCGCCAGAAGAAAAACCTGCTTGGGGGTCAACTGTTCCAGGTTATTACCGCAGGCAGTCCAGAGACCGGAGGAGCTGTCCTCCTGGGCGGCCGCCCGAGCCATGCGCTGCAGAGCCGGCGCTGACGAATAAGTCTCCCAGCAACCGCGACGTCCGCAGGTACACAAAGGACCTCCGGCGATGATCACCATATGCCCCAGCTCGCCTCCGGCTTGATATCCGCCGTGCAAGAGCTTGCCCTGAGAGATAACTCCACCACCGACACCGGTGCCTAAGGTAATAACTATGGAATCTTGCAACCCCTGGTTAACTCCCACCAAAGCCTCGGCCAAAGCTGCCGCATTGGCGTCGTTGTCTAAGTAAAAAGGCAGGGGCAGCTCCCGAGTGATCGTCTCCCGCAAAGGGGCATTAACCCAGTTTAAGTTGTTAGCATAAACTACGATCCCTCTACCGTTGTCCACAATGCCGGGAGCCGCCACTCCCAGGGACGAGATCTCCTCCAGAGAGAGCCCTTCCTGTTGCAACAGCTCCTTACAGAGCCTGATGATGGTGTTGATAATCTGCTGACCGTCGTTTTTAGGCGTTCTCTCCTGGAGGCGCCGCCTTATTTTCAGCTCTTCATCCACGAGAGCTACCCGAGTATTGGTTCCACCTAAATCGACACCCATCTGGTAGCGCGCCATCCTCCCCAACCCTTTCCTTTGTATAAATTATGTATTAAGCCTGAAAACTGTACGCCTCTCTCCTACCGGTGAGTCATTGTTGTTAGTTATCTCCCGGGAGGTAACCCCCAGCATCCGTTCCTCCAATATTTTGTTGTGGTATCCCAACTGGGAAAAGATTTCGTTAATAACGAGAGGCCAGGCTCTTTCCGAACCATCTTGTATTTTAAAAGCAATACCCAGTCCCTCCCGGCGCATACCGATGGTATAAACCCCCTGAGCGCCCCCTTTAGCCACAAGGTTGCTGTCCATATTCAGCAAAGAGCAGATAAAGTCTGTTCCGGCGATATATAAGGGGTGCCGGGAGATAATCTCTCCCAACCTAGCAGCAGCCCGGCTGTAAGCCTCATCGGCAATAACTGAGGGCGATGCCAGCCGCATAGCGCCCAAAGCCATGGCAGCTAAGGGAACGGCAAAAACCGGAACCCCACAGCCGTCTATCCCCAACCCGATCTCTCCGGGAGGAATATCGGTGAAGCTTGCCATCACCTGCAGGATCAGTTGCTGCACCGGATGCTCTATTTGCCAGTAGCCCTGGATATCTACCCCCAGATGACGCGCCAGAGCCAGCATAGCCGTATGCTTACCGGAGCAGTTGTGATATAGCTTGCGCGGAAGCCCCCCTTGCTGGGCTGCTAACCGGCTGGGGGGATAAGCAGGGTAAGTGGGTAGCATACATAAATCTTCTTCCCGACAATTTATTTTGGCCAAAGCCCCTTCTACTGCCGCAATATGAAAAGGCTCGCCCCTATGGGAAGCGGCCATAACCGCCAGTTCAGGGTCGCTAAAGCCATACTCCTCCGCCAAACCCCGAGCCAGTACCGGTAGCGCTTGAATAGGCTTGGAAGCAGAGCGGTAAAAAACTATCTGTTCGGGATTCCCCGCCTGAGCCACCAGCTCCCCCTGACGATTAACAATGGCAATAAAGCCGAAGTTAACATTCTCTAAAATGCCCCCTCGGTACTCCTCCAGTAAAGGAACGGCGCCGTAGCCGTTGTCCAACTTAATCACCTCGGGTACTTCGCATTGTGTACGTGTACATTTGACGTCTATTTTCGGCAAGCCTTTTCCTTGTTCCTGCAAAGCTAAACTTTAAGCAGACGAGCGACTAACCTGGATAAAGGCAAAGCTATCACTAAACAAATGACAGTTTCGCTAAGGGCAATAGCCGGGACAATGGTGAAATACAGCTCCTTACTTAAAAAAGCCAGGTAAGCACTTACCCCCAAAGCATTAACGACAATAGGTGCCAAAGTAGCCAGGACAATGTTCTGGCGCCAACGCCAAGTAAGCCAAGCTGCTAAAGCGGTACACAAGGTACCGCCGATAATATCCAAAATACCGAAAGGGCTCCCCAGGTTGGCGAGCAAACAGCCCAAAGCCAAGCCTGGAATAGCCTCCGGCAGATACAGGGGGAGCAGTACCAACCCCTCCGAGAGACGAAATTGCATAATATTATAGCTAAACTCAGGTAACGCCAGAGCAAGTACAGCGTAAAGAGCGGCAATAATGCCAGCCTTTGCCACCTGATTGACACTAAAATGGCGCATGTACACTACCACCACCCTTGAAAATTTGGTTTTGGCGTTGTCCAAACTCTAGCTTGGGGTTTCGCCAAGCCCCATGGGGTAAGCTTACCCCTTTCACGGTGAAAAGATACGCCAGAGGTCGCCAAAGGTGACCAGGGCGATAAGTCCCAGCAGGCAGACGAAGCCCACGGTGTGAATCATCCCCTCCCTTTCCGGGTTAAGGGGTTTGCCGCGCACCTTTTCTAAAGCCATGATGAGCAGCTTGGCGCCATCCAGAGGCGGAACAGGCAGAAGGTTCACCACCCCAAGATTGATGCTGATAAAAGCCATGAACCAGAGGAGATCGGCGACGCCGTTTTTAGCAACCTCACCGGTTATTTGGATAATCCCCACCGGTCCCATTAAATCCGGGGCCTGCTTAGCCCGAATAGCTCCCGCAATGGAGCGGTAGAAAAGGGTAATAGCATTGCCTGTGTTGCTAATTCCTAAACGAACACTATTGAATAAATCGAAGCGCTGGATGATGGCACTGATGCCAATGCGACCCAAACCATCGGAAGCGCTCCGTTCCGGGGTAGCTTTTATCTCCAACTTCTCGTTCTGACGCTGCACTTCCAAGATAATTTCCCTATCAGGAGCGGCATTGATATGGTGGACAGCATCATTCCAAGATTGCAAAGGGGTACCATCAATAGCAATAATCTTATCGCCATCCTCCAGCCCGGCACCCTCGGCAATACTCCCGGGGCGCACCTCACCAATAATAGGCTGATCGCTGGCGATGCCGCTGACCATGCCGATCCCGGTTAAAAGGATAACCGCTACCACGAAGTTAAAAAGGGGACCGGCTAAGGTCATAGCCATCCGTCTCCCCACCGGAATCTCCTGGTAGACCATTTTAGCTTCCTCGTCTTTACTGTCTTCATCCCCTACCAGGCGGACAAAGGCACCCACTGGAAAGAGGCGCAAAGAGTAGCGAATTCCTCCCCGAACTCGGGAGAATAAGAGAGGACCCATCCCCATGGCAAACTCTTCGACGGGTATTTTATGCCAAAGAGCAGCCCAAAAATGACCCAGCTCGTGTGCCAGGACAATCAGGGAGAAGCAGAGAACAGCACCGATGATCAGCGGTAAGTTGGCAAAAAGAGACATGAAGTTTAAAAGCCCCTTTCGTGGCAAAACTGCCTGGTGGCTCTATCTGCCCAGGCGGTTACCTCCCGGACGACAGCCAAATCTTTAAGCGGTAGCGGGGTATGCTGCAGCATCACAGCTTCCACGGTGGAGACGATACGGTTAAAAGGAAGCAGCCTTCGGCGAAAAAGCTCCACGGCGGTTTCGTTAGCAGCGTTGAAAACTGCCGGCATGGTGCCTCCCCTCAACATACTTTGTCTGCCCAGCTCTAAAGCCGTAAAGCGCAGAGGATCGGGGGGATAAAAGTTAAGGGCGAAAGCCGTATGCCAATCCAGGGTGGGGTAATCGTTGGGTAAACGCTTAGGCCAGCTCAGGGCGTAAGCAATGGGCAAGCGCATATCTGGCAGACCCATTTGGGCAAGAAGCGATCCATCCCGCAAAGCTACCAGAGAGTGGACAATACTCTCAGGGTGGATTACCACGCGAATCTGTTCCGGTTTTAGACTAAAAAGCCAGGAGGCTTCAATCATTTCCAGCGCTTTATTAACTAAAGTGGCAGAATCGATAGATATTTTAGCCCCCATCTGCCAGCGAGGGTGACGGCTTGCCTCTTCGGGGGTAACTAAAGCCAGCTCCTCCAGGGAACGTTCCCGAAAAGGACCTCCGGAGGCGGTGAGAATTATTTCTTGAATTTGGCTAACTTCAAAGCTCCCCGCCCCGGTTCCCTGCAGGCATTGAAAGATGGCAGAATGCTCACTATCTACTGGCAGCAAAGTGGCATTATGCTCCTTAGCCAGAGCCATGACCAGCTCACCGGCGGCAACTAAAGGCTCCTTATTAGCCAGCGCCACGGTGGTTCCCTGCTGCAAAGCTGCTACTAAGGGTGGTAGCCCGGCTACCCCTACTACCGCGCTGAGCAGAAGGTCGATATGGGAGTCTCCGGCTAAGTCTCGTAATCCGGCGGCGCCGTAGTCCACCTGGCAACCAGGAAAGGCCTGCTGTACCTCCTGGGCAGCTGCCACTTCACCCACCACTACCCGCTTAGGGTGAAACTCAGCCATTTGTTCTTGGAGTAGAGCAATACTGGAAACACAGGAAAGGGCATATACTTCGACATCCCTACGATGACGCAACACTTCCAAAGCCTGCGTCCCGATAGAGCCGGTAGAACCTAAAATAGCCATGCGCCTTATACTCATAAATTTAAACTCCTATTAGAAAGACAACAAAGACCCAGATAATTACCATATAAAAGGCATCGAAACGGTCTAAAAAGCCCCCGTGACCCGGCAGAAAGGTACCGGAATCCTTAACCTGACAGTAGCGCTTCATTAAAGAGGCGACCACATCCCCCACCTGTGCCATTATACCACCAACAAGGGCAATTAGTAACAGCCACGGTAGGGAAAAGAGGGAAGGATTTATGAAATAATACAGGAAAGCTACGGACACTACTCCTAGTAAACCTAAGATAACCCCCTCCCGACTTTTGCGCGGCGAGAGCTGAGGTAGGATAAAGTGCCGCCCCCAACGACTACCTCCGGCGAAAGCGACAGAATCGTAAGTCCAGGTGAGAACTAACGCTAACAGCATGGCATCCCGCCACCAGGGATAACTTAGAGACAGTTGAGCACAAAAGAGCCCGGCCATGGGGTAGAGCATAATGAAGGAGTTAGTGCCTAAAGTAGCCAAGCTCACCTGGGGATAGAGCCAGGCGGCATAGCCCATAGACAGAATCATCTGTAAGACAAGGAGTGCCCAGTAAAAGAGAACAAGGTCAAGAGGTTTCGTCAGAGAGAGCGAAAAAAAGAAGAGAGATTTACTCTGCTCAGCCCCGGTAATGATAGGTATATTTAGTAAAGACAAGAGACCGTAGGCCAAGTAAGCTAAAGGAGAGATGAAAACCCCTTGCCTGGCAAAGATAGTTTTAAGCTCCCTCAGGGTGAGCAAAGCCAGCACGGTAAGGGTTACATGAGCCACCAGGGGATGAAACAGCAATAAAAAGAGGGTGACCGGTGCGAAGACTAAAGCGGATAGTGTTCTTTGCACTTCGCACCCCCTTAGCATATTTATATCCCGCCAAAGCGGCGCTGACGGTTAGTATATTCGCTACAGATGCGCTCTAGCTCCTGATCGTCGAAATCCGGCCAGAGTAAAGGCGAAAAAAGTAGCTCGGCATAAGCGCTCTGCCAAAGCAGAAAGTTAGACAGGCGCTGTTCCCCCGAAGCGCGGACGATGAGATCAGGGGGGGGTAACTCCGGATGATATAATCTGGCGGAGATAGACTCAGCCCTAATCTCTTCGGCTGCCAGAATCCCCCCCTGAACATCCTGCACGATAGCTTTAACCGCATCAACAATCTCCTGCTGCCCTCCGTAATTAAAAGCCAGGTTAACATACAGACG
The DNA here is from genome assembly GCA_009779515.1 of Symbiobacteriaceae bacterium. Classification (GTDB taxonomy): domain Bacteria; phylum Bacillota; class JAAYKD01; order JAAYKD01; family WRDA01; genus WREE01. The sequence goes on along the minus strand of WREE01000003.1, from coordinate 14,507 downwards.
GTCGTTGGCGACTGTTGCCTGGCAGGCTTCCCGAATGGCCGCCAAGGTAGCCGTTGGTATATTTTCGGTAACACCCGAATGCAATACCTTTACTTTGTTCTCGATGAGTTCCGGCAAATCCTGTTTAACAAAGCGTTCCGGTAAGGACATGAGAAACTCCACCTCTCGAGGAGGACGCTGCCAGTTCTCAGTGGAAAAAGCAAAGAAGGTAAGCACTTTTATCCCCCGGGCGGGCGCGGCGCGAATAAGGCGGCGCATAGCTTCCAATCCTGCCTGGTGTCCCATAGTGCGTGGGAGCAAACGGCGCTCCGCCCAGCGACCGTTACCGTCCATAATCAGTGCCAGATGATGTAAAGGTTTGCTGCTTATACTCATAACTTACCTACTTTCTCCTAAAAAAAGGCTGTGGGGAGCGTACTGCTACCTACAGCCTTGCACAATGCTATATCTGTTAAATGTGTCGTACAACCACCGCCTGCGCCCGCCTCGACCGTGGTGGCTAGGAGCTTAAGTGGTGGGGGCTTCTTGCCCCAGGGGTTAAACTTCCATTATCTCCTTTTTCTTCGCCTCGATGACACTATCCACTTCCTTGATGTGCTTTTCGGTCATCTTTTGGATCTCTTCGAGAGCCAGCTTTTCATCGTCCTCGGTGATCAGACTGGCTTTTTCCTCTTTCTTGGTCTCCTCGTTGGCGTCACGACGGATATTGCGTAAAGCAACCTTACCTTCTTCCCCTTTTTTCTCCACTAACTTATTGAGCTCCTTCCGGCGCTCTCCCGTTAGTGCGGGGATAACCAAGCGAATGACAACCCCATCGTTACTGGGGTTAATCCCCAAGTCTGAGGCTTGAATGGCTTTTTCGATACTCTTTAAAGTTCCTTTATCCCAGGGTTGGATGAGAATAGTGCGTGGGTCGGGACAGCTTACTCCCGCCATTTGGTGTATAGGTGTAGCCTGACCATAATAATCTACCGTGATTCTATCCAGCAAGCTAGGCATCGCACGACCTGCCCTAATGGTACTGAGATCTTTGCGCAAAGCCTGAATAGTTTTTTGCATACGGTCTTCCGCGGTTTTAATCACGTCGCTATCTGGCATGGTTATTCGCCTCCTATCACTGTTCCCACATCTTTGCCCAGCATGGCCAAAGCTATATTTTTAGGGTTAGCCAGGCTCAGGACGATTACCGGAATTTTATTTTCCATACATAGGGCGATGGCACAGGTATCCAGAACCTGCAGTTCTCGGGCAAGATATTCGGCGTAACTGATGGTGGAAAAGCGGACGGCGTTACTGTCGCTGCGGGGATCTGCCGTATAGACCCCATCTACCTGGGTGGCTTTAACCACCAGCTGAGCCCCAATCTCCGCCGCACGCAGCGCTGCTACGGTATCGGTGGAGAAGTAGGGGTTGCCGGTTCCGGCCACAAAGATAACCACTCGCCCTTTTTCCAAGTGATGTATGGCCGAGCGTCTAGTGAAGGTCTCGCATACAGGCAACATTTCGATGGAACTCTGCAGGCGTACCGGTATACCCAGCCCCTCTAAAGCGCCTTGCAAAGCTATACCGTTCATGACCGTGGCTAACATGCCCATATAGTCAGCTTCGGCTCGGGGGATGTTCAGCCTTTTGCTACCGCTACCACCACGCCATATATTGCCGCCACCTACTACTAAAGCTACCTCAACTCCCAAGTTGACTACATTTTGAACCTGCAACGCTAAGCTGTTGATGGTATCAGGATCGAAGCCAAAGCCTGGAGCCCCCGCCATCGCTTCGCCGGAAAGTTTAAGCACAACTCTTTTGTAGATAGCCTGGTCTTTCATGGCTTCTCTACCTATTCGCTTTCACTGTCCGCAATACCCTCGCCGATCTCGAAGCGCACAAACTGACCAACCTTCAGGGAAACTCCGGTTGCCTTCTCCAACTTAGCCATGAGAGCTCCTACCGAGAGGTCGCCCTCTTTAATAAACTCCTGGTTGAGTAAACAGACCTCTTCGAAGAACTTGCGCAAACGACCTTCAACTATACGCACGGCGATATTTTCCGGGCGCCCTTCGTTAATTGCCTGAGCTTTATAAATTTGCTTTTCCTTTTCGATAATATCCTCGGGGATATCGTCGGAAGCAATATACTGAGCTTTAGAAGCAACAATTTGCAGTGCCAGGTCGTGAACGAGTTCGTTAAGCTCCTCTTTAACCACAGCCCCAGGATCACTAACCTCTAACAGCACCATGACGGCAATGCGTCCGCCCCCGTGGAGATAGAGATCGAGCAGACCATTCGTGGCAGCATCGAAATAAGCCACCCGGCGAATAGCCATATTCTCACCCAAGGTAGCAATCCGGTTAGTTAAGGCAGCTTGCACGGTGACACCTTCAAAGGGCAGCTGCAACAGCGGCTCAACTTGGTTGAGCTTGTGGACTAAGGCTAACTCTGCTAAATCGTTACCCAGCTTTTGAAATTCCTCGTTCTTGGCGACAAAATCGGTTTCGCAGTTTAATTCCAGCAGCAACCCTTGATTACCGCTTCTCTTGCCAAAGATAATACCTTGTTTGGCTACCCGACCAGCCTTTTTCGCAGCCGTCGCCAGCCCCTTCTCCCGCAAAAACTCTATGGCTTTCTCCATATCCCCGTCACACTGCTCCAGGGCACGCTTGCAATCCATCATGCCCGCTCCGGTACGCTCTCTTAACTCTTTAACAGTGGCAGCTGGTATCATACTATGTGCTCTTCCTTTCCTTAATATTCGCTGGCCACGTCCTCGCCTTGACGCCCTTCGATGATCGCATCGGCAATCTTGGTCGTAAGCAGCTTCACAGCCCTGATGGCATCGTCGTTACCGGGGATAACATAATCTACTTCATCGGGATCACAGTTGGTGTCTACAATGGCTACAATGGGAATGCGCAGGCGCCGGGCTTCGGCAATGGCATTCTTTTCCTTACGGGGATCTATAATAAAGAGGGCGTTAGGTAAGGTATCCATTTCGCTAATTCCACCCAGAAACTTATCCAGGCGTTCCATTTCATGGCGTAACACAATAACTTCCTTTTTAGGCAGCAGGTCGAAGGAGCCATCTTGATCCATCCGTCGCAGCTCCTGTAAGCGTTTGATGCGCCTCTGAATGGTTTGGAAGTTCGTGAGAGTGCCTCCCAACCAGCGTTGGTTCACGTAATACATACCGCAGCGTTCTGCCTCTTCGGCGACTGCTTCCTGAGCCTGTTTCTTGGTACCTACAAAGAGGACGGTGCCTCCTTCCTCAGAAACCTGGCGGATAAAGGCATAAGCTTGCTCAATTTTCTTGACGGTTTTTTGCAGGTCGATGATGTAAATACCGTTGCGTTCGGTGAAGATATAGGTCGCCATTTTGGGGTTCCAGCGCCGAGTTTGATGTCCAAAATGAACACCGGCCTCCAGGAGCTGTTTCATGGAAATAACGGGCATGAATCTTTTCCTCCTTTGGTTTTTTCCTCCGCTTCCTCATATCCCATAAAAAGCGACCCCCGGTATCCGGGAGCACCGGCTTTAGGATCAGAAGCGTGAGTTTTTTTGCACTGCTGCAGAGTATAGCATATTTTAACCGCTTTTGGCAATACCGTGGCTTACAAATTCGTTAGGGCAAAGGGTTGGTTTCCAGGCGGAGCAACTGTTTGCCTGCCGGGCAGGCAATGGCTGCTGCCGCATACTCCTGACGGACTAAAGTCAGGAGCGAAAAGTATAACTCCCAATAGTTACTGCTGTTGACCCAAACCCGGCAATTTATCTGGAGCAATGTATCGCTCTGACCACTTAAAAAGACTGACGGCTCCCGGGATTTGCTGCGGAGCGGATGTTCTTGCAACAGCTTTTCCAGGATGGCTATAACCTCTGCCAGGTTGTCTTCTACGGATATTTCGCTGATAAACTCCAAGCGGCGCTCCGGCATAGCGCTGTGGTTAATGATTTTGGCTTTAACCGCCTGCCCGTTGGTGATAAATACTCGCTTGCGGTCGGCGGTGCAAATGGTGACATGAAGCAGAGAGATATCCTCCACCACTCCTAAGAAGCCGTCAATTTCGATATAATCGCCTAAGGTAAAAGGACGGGTAAAGAGCAACACTACCCCTTGAGCTAAGTTGCCCAAAGAGTCCTGCATAGCCAAACCTAAGGCTAAACCCACCGCACCTAAAGCGGTAAGCAGCGAGGCTACCGAAATCCCCAGGATATCTAGGCAGGAGATAAACAGCAATACTTTGGCGCCAATACCGGCAAGAGAGAGAACAAAAGCTCGTAAGACGGCATCGGGAAAACGTTTGATGAGAATGCGTTCCAGGGAACGAAGCAGAAGGTTAATGGCTATCCAGCCTAAGGCAAGAACCAACAACGCCCGGATTATGGAGCCAAGAAGGACGACGCTAAATAAACCGTCTAGTACAGGTGTATAATTTGTCACGAATAAAAGGCGCCTCCTTTAATTATGGGGCTAAGCCCCTGTTTAGATTTCGCCACCACGGCATCACTTAAGCTCGGTTACAAACCCAGGTAAGGAGAAAGGATGCGGAGGATGCCAAGCAGCGTTAGCGCTTGCACCCCGCATCCTTTACTGTTAACCTTGTTTAATTGTTCAAGTGATTTTAAAGCATAGCCATCTCGCCGGTGGAGAGGATCTTATAAGGATCCAGCAGCATAATCACCTTGCCTTTGGCTTTGCCGATACCGGTGAGGAACTCCAGGGAACCTCCGGCGTCACTGGGGGGTGGCTCAATACTATCGGCGGGGACATCCAGCACCTCGGAGACCTCATCGACAATGAGACCGCTCTGACGACCGCCTTCTTCCAACTCCACGTTGATAATGCAAGTGCGCTCGTTATGCTCGATTTCCTCCAGACCGAACTTGAGCCGGAGATCGATAATGGTGATAATTTTTCCCCTAAGGTTGATAACCCCTTTGACAAAATGGGACATGCGGGGAACGTGGGTGATAGGTTGCATCTGGTTAATACCCTTTACCTGCAGGATAGGGAGACCGTAGGTTTCTTCACCCAGCATAAAGGTTAGGTACTTAAACTGTTCGCTCATGGCTGTCAACTCCTGTTAGCTGCCTTGCTACTCCTGTTAGCTGTTTTGTTGAGAAATTATTTAGTGTGATAGAGGCTGTTGAAGAGAAGTTTAAAAGTGCCATGCATCTGAGCACGCCGCTGGACATTGATACCGATAAGCACCGCCTCACCTTTCCCGTGGGGTACGGTAATGATGGCAGCTTTACCGGCGATTTTCTCGGCGCCGTCCAAGCGTCCGCTTTGCAGAATATCTCTCTCCGGATAGCGTGCTACGATGTTATATTTTTCGGCAGTTCTGTTGTCGCTAATGACAAAAGCGGGGCAATCCGCGTGCATAGCCCAAATTTGCTTGGGCATACCCCAGGCAAGCTCCTGGTCGGGGCAGAGGTTCAGGTTGAGGATAGCGCCTCGGGTGAGGAACTCTTTGCTGGGAAGACCAGCCAGGACGTTACGCAGCCCTAACCCCAAAGTCTCGATAGCAAAGTCGCAGGAGGAGCCGAAGGTAACCAAAGTGCCGCCGGCTTCGACGAACTCTTTAACTGCCTTAACCCCTTCATCTCCCATGCCGCCGCTATACTCAGGGGGCATAGCTCCCATACGAGACACCATGCGACCGTCACCACCGCGGTTGACATCTACCATGAGCGCGGTGCGATCCGCCGGGAAGAGAAGGACATCGTATTTCTCCCGCAGGTTGCCTGCTTTAATTTCCGGATTCAAAACGGAGGTATAGGGGAAGTCGAACTGTTCCAGCACCAGGCGCGTCCAGCCCTCTTCCATGTTGCCGCCATAATAGCGGTGATAGACGCCCAGTTTAACGGGCAGCAGCTGGGTGCGATCGCACTCCGGAAGCTCCTTAAAGAGAGGAGCTACGTGGATGCCCAAAGGCTCGGCTTTACCTAAGATAGCCAGCTTGGCTCCCACATCCATAACTACAAAGCTGCCGACTGGGAAATCGCCACAGCTGCCACAAGGTACTGCTACCTTGGAGCGCCAAACGGTGAGCCCGGCACTCATCAGTTGGTTAGCCAGACGGAAGCTGTCGTTGGCGTTAGCTGTCCAGATATAACCACCCTGAGGCTCGTGGCAATCGCCAATAGTCCCTTTGCGCTCGGGAAGCTGGGTGATAACCTTGAGTTTGGCATCACAGCTGATCGGCTCTTGGGCGGGAATAGCCCGCACACCCATATACTCGACATAGGTGTCGGTAGTGCCATCGTAGATAAGGGGTTCGCCGTTGACTCTGGTGAACCAGTAAGTATCCGGGAAGAAGGTGCGTTTCAGCTGGGTGAAGATAGCGGGACGTTTGGGTTGAGCCGAGGAGAGAACATAACTTCCCTTAGGATAAGTATGATTCCCTACTTTGAACTCTTCCTCTGCATACTGAACTTCAAAACCTTGCAGCAGCATGGATTGGATAAACTTGCGTACCGTTAGAGGATCGTGCTGACGGCTGGAGATAATGAAGGCGTAAGGAGCTTCGCTCTTGCCCATAGCCACCTGGCGTTGAGCTTTAAAGATGGAGTTGCGGAGTAAGGTGTCCCGGTTGCGAGCAGCGCAGTCGAGAATAGCCCAGGCAGCAATTTTTTGCTGCTCTACGATATCTCTGAGACGCCACCAGCCACCTTCCCAGGGGTTGACAAAGTTAGTTTGCTGTCCATACTCCGGGAAGCCTCTGTCGCCGGAACCGGTAAGCTGCTCAGGGGGGATATAGAGAGGCGAACCTACCCGAGCCGAAGCCGACTCGGTAAGCATACCGGCAATATTGTGGTGGTTAGTGTTCCAGTGGAAGCCAAAATGACCCCAGCCGCCGTAGTTAGCGTTGTTGACGATACCCTTCTTACCCTGCTCATCCAGGTGCATAACCATATAGGAGCCATACAGCTGCAGCTCAGTCCAGATAAGGGGATCTACGTTGGGATGGGTGGGGTTGCCATAGGGAGCGACAAAAAGACGTGCCCCGTTGGAACCCATGTGGTGATGATCCTGGAAAGCCTGGGGATGCCAATCCTGGAAGAGAATTTTCGCCATATACTGGGACTCCACCAAGTTAAAGGCAAAGCCGTCCCGGTTGTTATCGTGACCGGCATACTTGTGGTAAAGGTAGGGCAGCCCGCCCCCTTCGTACTCGGTGCCTAGCCAGCGGTTATACCAATCGGTAACCATATGCTGCCCATCCGGATTAAAGCAGGGAACCATGAGGAAGATAACTTCCTTAAGGATTTGCTTATTAGCCGGGCAATCGCAGGCAATGAGTTCGTAAGCCAGTTCGGGAGACATTTGGGTGCCACCGATTTCCGAGGCATGGAGGCTCATGGATTGTACGACAACCACTTTGCCTTCTGCTACCAGTTTGTCGATAGCTTCTTCGGTTAAGCCACGAGGATCGCCAATTTTTTTAGATATTTGACGAATTTCCTCCAGCTTAGCCAGGTTCTCAGCTGCAGTAATGGTAACTAGCAGGAAAGGATGCCCTTCAGTGGATGGACCCATATCGGTGACCTGGATGCAGTCGGACTCGGAGTCTAGCTTGTAGAAGTACTCGACAATTTTGTCCCAGCGTACCACTTTGCGATCTTCGCCCATGATATGACCGAAGAACTCCAGAGGTGAGGTAATCTTGCTCATGCTCTCGCTCCTTCCACTTTGTTGTACGATTGTTTTCGCCTCCACAAAGGGACAATCCTTCTTATGAAAAGGTAATAATTAACTATATCTTATTATTTGATGCCTTCACCGCCTCTAGCCAAAAGAGCGGTAGTGTAGTATAATATGGGGTAGTTCAGCGTAAAGAAAGGTAGTGTTTGCGTGAGTGAGAGGAATAGGTTTATCAACCTCATCCCCATTATCGCCTGCGTTATTTTAGCAGCGATATTAATCTGGCAAAACTTTGGCCCTAAGCCCCTGGCGGTGGAGCCAACTGTCCCAGCTCCGATAGCTACGTCCCCTTCCGTTACTGTTCCCGCCTCCGGCGTTCTGGCTACCGTCAACGGGGTCGAGCTTAACAACGAAGATTTTGCCCCCTACCTAGGGTTCTGGGCTTTCTACTACGCTATGGATCCGGAAAATATCGACAGTGGTTTTGGCGACTACTTCATGGAGCAATATATCAACGAAATGCTACAGCGGGAACTCTTTGCTATCTTGGAAGTAGCAGTGGCCGATGATTACCTGGAGCAGGAGTTGGACATGTTAATGTACGAATTCTTTGGGGGGGACGAGGCTTCCCAAGCAGCGATCATGGACGAGTTTGGCTTCAACGAGGAAACGGTACGCACCGCCTTACACCATGCCATGCTGGCTCAGGAATACCGTGCTCAGCTCATAAATGAAATTTACACTACCTTCGACGAAGAGGATTTCTACGAGGCATATCTAAGTTACCAAGACTACTTTACCAACCCGGAAGATGCCATCTCGGCCAGCCATATCTTAGTGGAGACGGAGGCGGAAGCAGAAGAGGTTCTGGCGCGACTACAAGAAGGAGAGCCTTTTGCTAATATCGCTGCCGAACTAAACCCCGACAGCACCCGCTACACCGGGGGGAAGTTAGGGGTCTTTTACCGCAACACAATGGTGCAGCCTTTCGAGGAGGCGGCTTTTGCGCTCACGGAACCGGGAGAGATTTCCGGTATTGTACCTACCAACTACGGCTTTCATATTATTCAGCTGCACACCATTTATCCCATAGGCTCAGTGTGGAGCTTCGAAGATGCTCTGGAACAAATTCCTGACCTTTTAGCCCAGGAGATTTATAACAACACCATGGACGACCTCTGGAGCTCTGCTAATATCGTCTGGAACCCTTAATACTCTGATGCATAGCTCCCGCACTATGGCGGTTACCGCCTTGCTCCTGGCTTTAGCCGTAGCCCTGCATCAGCTGGAACGGCTGCTACCGCTACCCATTTTACCTTATCCCGGGGTTAAGTTAGGGCTGGGCAACTTGGTGACCTTAGCTTCCCTCTTTCTGCTTACCTATCGTCAGGCGCTCCTCTTTGTTCTGCTGCGAGTTTTGCTAACTTCCGCCTTGGGAAGCTTTTCCGGCTTTCTTTTTTCCTTGAGTGGCGCCTTAAGCTCCTTTATCTTAATGTCTTCTTTAGCTTATACCTGGCCTCGGCATTTTTCCCTACCCGGGCTTTCAGTTGCCGGCGCCGTAACCCACAATTTTGGCCAGCTGCTAGTGGCAGCTGGCCTTAGTGGGAGCTTTGCTTTTGTTCTCTATTTACCGGTGCTCCTCTTTTCCGGCATTATCTCCGGGTTAGCTATTGGCTTGACGGCTCACTTGTTGCTTAAAGCCTTAGCGGCACAAGGACGTTGGCAACTCAACCCTCGTCTTACCCCTTTGCTTTAGTCAGAGTTATACTTTTTCCTGAGAGCATGCTGGACAAAGTCTGGAACCAGCCCTTCCAGCTTACCCTGGAAGAGGGCAATCTCTTTCACCACCGAGGAGGAGACAAAAGCCAGGTTTTGCCGGGTCATGAGAAAACACATCTCAATTTCCGGGTTCAGGTACTGGTTGGCGGCAGCAATTTGGAATTCGAATTCAAAATCCATTTGCGCTCGCAAACCCCGGACAATAGCTTTAGCTCCCACCATACGACAATAGTCTACCGAAAGCCCATCGAAATGCGAGACACGAATATTAGGTATATGCACGGTGGCTTTTTCCAGCATCTCCAGGCGCTCTTCCGTAGTGAAGAGCGTCTTTTTAGCTGGGTTAGTAACAATAGTCACATGCACCTCTTTAAAAAGGCGGGCAGCTCGCTCGATAATGTCCAAATGCCCATAAGTTACCGGGTCGTAGGTGCCGGGATACATGGCAATAATTGCTTCCATAAACATTCATGCCTCCATTTTATTGTAGGATCCGAATACAAGGATGTAAGCGGTTAGCTAAAGCTACTATCTCCCTGACCTCCAGCTCTTCGCCCCGTTGACGGGGGTCGATGCCCAGCTCGGTTAGCCCCAAGGCTACCTCTTCTGGGTTGTCCAACTGCCAGTGAGGCGAGGTGAGCAAGGCTTTCAACAACTGCTTGCGTCGCTGCCCAAAAATGGCTCTGTTCGTCAGCTCCAGAGTGCGGCGGGAGACCACCTGGCAAGCCCTAGCCTCCTCCGGGGTAAGAACGACAAGGCAGGAAGCCACCTCGGGACATGGGTAAAAGACGGTGGGGGGGACTTCTCCTGCCAGCTCCACCTTAGCGTAGGCTTGCGCCAGGACTCCCAGAGAGCCATAACTTTTGCTCCCGGGAGCAGCGGTCAGCCGCTCTCCCACCTCCTTTTGCAACAACAAAACCAAGCGCCGGGGAGGAGGCGCCAGCTCCAGGAGAGCCACGAGAAGAGGGGTGGCGATATAGTAAGGGAGGTTAGCAACTACATAACGGGGTAGCTCGGGAGTAAAAAAGCTGTTAAGGTTTACCTTTAAGGCATCGTCTATAATAAGCTCGATATGGGAGTACCCTGCCAGGTTTTCCGCTAGAGGCGCCGCTAACCGTTTATCTATCTCCAGAGCTACCACCCTCTGTGCCACCGCCGCTAAAGCTACGGTTAAGGTGCCCAACCCGGCGCCAATCTCCAGCACCTGGGCAGTTGGCTCCAGCTGGGCTGCATTAACTATTTTATCCAGGGTGTTTTTATCCACCAAAAAGTTTTGCCCATATTTCTTTTGAGCCTTAAGGCCGTGGCGCTGCAGTAAAGCACGCACCTCGCCTACCGCCGTTAGGTTGAACACTACCGCTGATCACCTTCCTACATAGCGCCGCCTAAAGGCGGGAGGCTTTTCACACCATGGTTAAACCTAGCGCCTCCTCGGCGTTTTGGGAGGTTATCTCGGCGAGCTCGGCAGAGTCCATAGCCCGCAGCTCAGCGATCTTTTTAGCTACTTCGGCAACATAGGCAGGCTCGTTTCTCTGTCCCCGATAGAGCTGGGGCGCCAACCAGGGACAATCGGTTTCGATTAACAGGCGGTCTAAGGGGACATTCCTGGCTACTTCCTGGAGCTTACGGGCGTTGGGAAAGGTCACCGGTCCCGCAAGAGATATGTAAAACCCTAGGTTGAGGCAGAGTTTGGCGATTTCCCAGCTGCCAGAAAAGCAGTGCATCACCCCTACCCGATTACCCTCGCGCCTTAGGATTTCCACCGTTTCCATAGCGGCATCTCGTGAGTGAATGAGCACCGGTAGCTTAACTTCCCGTGCTAAAGCCAACTGGCGAATAAAAAGTTCCCGCTGTAGTTCCCGGGGAGCGTAGTCCCGGTAATAATCTAAGCCGATCTCCCCTAGAGCTACTACCTTCGGCTGCCGCAGTAGAAGCAGTAGCTCTTCCTCCACTGCCTCACTGTAGCCCAAAGTATCGTGGGGGTGCTGCCCCACAGCGGCGTACACCTGAGGATGGCTGGCGGCCAACTCCGCCGAATAGCGGGAGGCTTCAATATCGAAGCCGATATTGACCAGCTTTTCCACCCCGGCCGCTTTAGCCCTTTGCAGCACTTGAGCCAGTTCGCTGTGCAACCCTCGCACATTCAAATGGGTATGAGTATCAATCAGGCGCATAATTTACTCCATCTCGCCCCTTCGCGGCGCCACAAGTTAGTTAGGTAACGGCGCTGGGGTTACTTCACTCTTAGACCGGTAGGGAGAGGTTTCCCCGGTTCCAGGAGGATAACCTGAGTGTGAGCATCGTCAGAAGCCGCCAAGAGCATCCCGTGGGATGCAATACCGCGTATTTTAGCCGGTTCTAGGTTAGCGACAATGCAAATGAGCTTACCCACTAACTCCTCGCTGCTGTAATGTTCGGCAATACCGGAGATAATGGTACGAGTGGTATTACCAACCTCCAGGGTCATCTGCAACAGGCGGTCGGCTTTCGGCACCTTCTCGCAGGCAATAACTTTGGCAATACGCAAATCCAGCTTGGCAAAATCTTCGATAGTTATCTGGGGCTTAAACTCCGGCATGGGACTGCTATCTGAGGCTTGATTCTGGTTCACGACCTTATCCTCCTGCTTCGTATCTTCTGCTCTGACAACCTTGCGAGGAAAGAGCGCCTCTCCTTTACGGACGATAGTTCCCGGCGGAAGTTGCCCAAAGCTCTGCACCGAGAGCCAAGTCATCAGCTCTGGCTTATCGCCAAGACCTAGTTGTTGAAAGAGGCGGGGAGCGGTCTGGGGGAGAAAGGGCTGCAACAGCACCGCGATATAACGCAAGGACTCTCCTACCAGGTAGAGCACTGTGGCGACACGCTCTTTTTTACCCTGGCGGTTTAAAGCCCAGGGAGCGCTGCTATCAATATACTTGTTGCAATGCCCTACCACCTTCCAAATTTCCCCTAAAGCCGTTGCCGGATCCAACTTCTCAATGGCCTCTCGCACCCGGGCAGGAAGCCCTTCTAAAACGGTCTTCAACTCCAGATCCAAAGGCTCCAACTCACCTAATGGCCCTACAGTACCACCGCAAAAGTTTTCGATCATAGCTACGGTGCGTGAAAGCAGGTTGCCGAAGTCGTTAGCTAAGTCCACATTAAAAACCAAATTAAAAAGTTCATTGCTGAAATTGGCATCATGCCCCAGTTGCACCTTCGCTAGCAGGTAGTAGCGCAGGGGGTCGCTGCCATATTCGGCTACAATGTCGTTAGGATCTACGACATTCCCCTTAGACTTGGACATTTTTTCTTCATCGAAGAGGAGCCAGCCGTGGCCTAAAACGGTGCGAGGCAGGGGTACATCTAAAGCCATTAAGATAATCGGCCAGATAAGGCAGTGGAAGCGGGTAATTTCCTTCCCCACCAGGTGCAGATCGGCAGGCCAGAAGGTGGTATAGAGGGCGTTATCTGTCGTGGCGTAGTTTAGGGCGGTGATATAGTTGGAGAGGGCATCAATCCAAACGTAGATAACATGCTCCGGATCGAAGGGAACCGGCACTCCCCACTTGAGCCCGCTGCGGGAGACACAAAGATCTTCCAACCCGGGAAGCAGGAAGTTATTAACCATTTCGTTAGCCCGGGTGGCAGGCTGGATAAATTCCGGATTCTCCCGGATATGCGCCAGGAGCCTCTCCGCGTATTTGGAAGCGCGGAAGTAATAGCTTTCCTCCGTGACCCAGGTCACCGGACGTCCGCAATCAGGGCAAAGGTTACCCTCCTGCAGCTGCCGTTCTGTCCAGAAAGCTTCACAAGGAACACAGTAGTGCCCTTCGTAGTTGCGTTTGTAAATATCTCCCTGGTCGTAGAGCCTTTGGAAGATAACCTGAACCTGGGTGGTATGCCGCTCCTCCGTGGTGCGAATATAGTCGTCGTGGGTAATATCCAACGTTTGCCACAGGGAGCGAAAATGTGGATCCAGGGAGTCGACATATTCCTGGGGAGATACCCCGGCCTCGGTAGCCTTTTCCACCACTTTGGAGCCGTGTTCATCTACACCAGTGAGAAAGTGAACCTTATAGCCAACCAGGCGGTGAAAGCGTGCCAGGGCATCGGCAACGATGGTGGTATAAGCATGACCGATATGAGGTTTGCCGCTGGCGTAATAGATGGGGGTAGTCAGGTAAAACTTACCTTGGGACATTCTTAGTCCTCCTCTAAATTTAATCATCAGACTGAGTTTAATTGTATTTTTATCGACTTGGCAAAATTTTAGGTTGCATTCGCATAATTATTCTGATAGATGGGGGCTCCAAGCCCCCAAACCCCAGACTCCCACCCCACGCACACGTGCGCGGGGACCCCGGGTCCAGTAGGTACAGCTTGTTTGCACTTACAGAAGCTACGCTCCTGCGCCCCGGTTCCCGTGGCGAATAGACGCGCGCATCTATCATTTTCTGGGTGAACGCAGTTCATGCACGTCTATTCCCTCCTTTGGCAAGCCAAAAGCCGCCCCTGCTAAGGGGCGGCTTTCACCGCGGTACCACCCTTGTTTGTCTCACCCCTGGGAGCGGAAAGACTCCCCCAGGGCTTAAGACCTCAAGCGAGCTTTCACGCAGCTCCTACGACCCAACCTTATAGCAGCACTAGGCGCTACTCGCCTGGATGGCTCCCGGGTCATGTTCGAACCGTTAGCTTCATCTGCTTACAGCATACGCAGACTCTCTGGGGAAGCTTTAGGCTCTACTCATCCGTTCTTAGCCTTTTGTATATTCCATTAACGACTTTAGCTATGACCACATTATAACCTAAAGCCAGAGCTTGTCAAGAGATATCCCGGAGAAAAGGGGTTAAACCACACTCTGATAGATGGGGGCTACCCGCCCCCAAACCCTAGACTCCCACCCCACGCACACGTGCGCAAGGACCCTGGGTCTAGTAAGTGTACACACATTCCAGCGGGACGATTACCATCGTCCCCTACAAAATGACCGCTGCTACATTGAAACAACCCAATCGTCGTGTAACCGTGACTTATTAGTCCCTGCACCATATTGGCGATGGATTTTCGTAGGGGCAGATGGCAATCTGCCCGTTGATGTGGAGT
>WREE01000002.1 GCA_009779515.1 Symbiobacteriaceae bacterium | reverse complement strand
GCCAACCGCTTCGTCCACAGCATCCAGTCCGGTAATACGCCGCAGCTTGGGCAACTCTTTTTTAGTAGCCACTGCCGAGTAGTAGAAGTAGCCTACCAGTATAGCATAGCTAATAAAGAAAAGTAAGGTGGTTAGTCCAAGGCGTGAGCTTTCGGTTTTTAACCACCCCGCCAGAAGCGGTTGCAGACTTTTTCTGAGTTCACTGACCATTATTACCTTCACTCCTTTCAATAGTTAAACTTCCGTGTCCCGCGAGAGAATCCTTTCGTAACCCAAAATATATTTTATAGTGGAAACTTTTACATAACGGCAAAGGGTTAAAGGTTTTCCTGGTAGGAGACAAGCCTGCTTCTGTTGAATTATGCCGCAACGGGAGCTATGGTTGCTGGCAGCAAGACAGCACCCCGCCAGCGTCGCCCCCAAAACAGCTAATGGTCGAAAGGAGTTCCTTGTATGCCCTATGATTTTAACCGTTTGCGTCAAGAGGAATGGCCAGTCCTGGAAACTATGACCTTCTTAGACAGCGCCTGCGTCAGCTTCGCTCCCCAAAGAACGGTGCGCGCCCTTAAAGAGTTCGCCGATTTCTCGGCTCGCCAGGACGAAATAAGCTCCAGCGCGCACCATGTCGCCATGGATAGTATGCGGGAAAAGGCTTACCGGGAAGCTGCCCGTCTGCTCAATGCGGAGCTTGAGGAAATCGCTTTGGTGGAGAGTACCACCCACGGCTTGAATATCGCCGCTACCAGCATCCCTCTTAATCCCGGCGAAAATATTGTCATCACTAACCTGGAGTTTATCCAAGTTGCCTTGCCCTGGACAACCATGGCCAAGAAAAAAGATATTGCCATCCGCGTCCTTAAGACCGAAGATAACCGTTTTCACGTGGAAGATTTTGCTAATATATGTGACGCCCAAACGCGCCTTATCGTTATCTCCAGTGTGGAGTGGTGTAACGGCTGGCTTATGGACTTAAAAGGTCTGGGGGAGTTCTGTAAAGCCCAAGGTATCTTTTTAGTTCTCGATGCTGTCCAGCATTTAGGAGTGCTCAATATTGATGTCAAGGAGTTTCACTGCGACTTTTTATGTGCCGGGGCGCACAAATGGCTTAACTCGCCTTTTGGCACCGGTCTCCTCTATATTAACCGCGAGACACAGAAGGGGTTGGATTCCGCCTACGCTGGTTATCTGAGCTGTCTCCCGCCGGAAGAAGGCTGGGGCGATTATTGGGAAAACCCGGCGCAACCCGCAGCTAAAAGCTGGGAGTTTCTCGATTCCGCCAGGCGTTTTGAAATAGGTGGCACGGCGAATTACTGTGGCGCCATAGCTTTGGGGGAAGTTCTCGCTTTGATTAACGAAGTAGGCATTACCAATATCCAGCAACAAGTGTGGGCACTTACCGAATACGCCATGGATGAGCTGGAAAAGATAGGCGCCACCCTTATAACTCACCGGGACAAGGAGCATCGTTCAGGTATTGTCATTGCCAGGCTATACCAAGACTTGGAGGTAGAGAAGCGCATTCTTCATGCCCTCTGGGCGCGTCGCGTCTATGTCGCTTTGCGCTTTACCGAGTATGTCGGTGGTTTTCGTATCTCCTGCCATTACGCCAATAACGAACAAGATATCGACAGCCTGGTTAGCGCGTTAAAGGAGATAATTGCCGAGATAGGCTACACCCCGGATTACCACCAAGCAAAATAGGCTCTCGGCTTCAGTCAGAGGTGCAAGGAAGAAACACAGAACCCCGAGCTGTTTACCTTTGCTATAATAAATGTTGAACAATTTTTTATTTTGTGCTAAAGTATCTATGTATTCACAAACTGGGAGGAACGGTCATGAAAACGAAAGGGATTGGATTCAGACTAATCGCCGTCATGTTGTGCATTATTATCTTGGGAATAATCATAACGGCGGGTATCGCAACAACCATATCCGGCAACGTCATCATCCGGGAATCACTGAACAAGGTAAACAAGAGCACCTTATATGAGGCGGAAAGGCTGGACAGTTGGCTGTCGCATCAACTGGCTAACACCAATACCATGGCCGCTATCTTTGCGAGAATGGATGATTTAGCCGCTATCTTGACGGAAAATCAAGCCAACGCCTCAGAAAGTCTGGAGGATCAGGTTCTTGCTACGGTCAGGCCTCTCTTAAAATCTGTGCTTGACGACAACGCGGCGTATTTTGAGATATACTTTGGTTTTTTAGACGGGACTGCCGTATGCGGCAGCGGATATCAATTCAACTATGCGGGAGGATGGAGAGCACCTGAACGTGGTTGGTACAGGCTGGCTATGACCGACACGTCTCGCTCTCATATCACTGCCCCTTATGTAGATGACCAGACCGGCGAGCTATGTATAACCGCAGTACGTGCGGTTATCAACAATGGCCGGCTGATGGGGGTCATTGGTTCGGATATATTTGTGACCGATTTGCTTAATATCACCCTCAACGCCACCTTGGATGGTTCTGGGTATTCCATGCTCCTTGCCACTAACGGAGATATCCTAATCCATCCAGACGCAACGTTTGCCCCCAATAGCAAGGGGGAGTTCAATAATTTCGAGACATTTAGGAATGGGGCGTATGCCAACCTGTGGCGACAGATATCCATATCCGACGGGGGCTATACATACAGGGATTCCAACCGTATTCAACAACACTACGCCTCCCGAACCCTTGCCGCCACCGGTTGGAAAATGGTGTCGGTGATTCCCGAGAGCGTCATAACCCAACCCATCATAAATGTGCTAATCATAGTGGTTCCAATTTCAATCTTGATTTTGCTTTTAGCCACCTTTATCGTTTACTTTGAAATTCGCAGTCTTGTTAGCCGACCGCTGACCAACGCTACCGAAATGCTGCGTCAAGCCAGCGAAAGCATCAGCGCGTCAGCCGGTCAGTTGGCGTCGGCCTCTTCGTCCCTGGCAGACGCCAGTTCACAACAAGCGGCGTCCATCGAAGAAACTTCAGCCGCTATGAACGAGACGTCGGCGATGATCCGGCAAACCGTGGAAAACACCTTCCAGGCAAAGGAATTAACCGACGATGCCAGTAAAACCATGATCGAGGCTTCCCTGCGTGATATTGAACTTATGCAAAGCATGAATAAACTAAGTGCCAGCTCCGATGAGATCAGCAAGATCGTATCCACCATCTCGGATATAGCGTTCCAAACCAACATACTCTCCCTCAATGCCTCGGTGGAAGCCACTCGCGCCGGCGAAGCTGGCAGGAGCTTCATGGTGGTGGCCGAAGAAGTGCGTTCCTTAGCCCAAAAAAGCGCCCAATCGGCAAGTGACACCGATGTGATGGTCCGCAATAACAAGACACTCACGGGAAAGAGTGTCGAAAATTCTGATATTGTCAACAGAATGATGACCGAAGTGGGCGAAAAGGTGCAAAAAACCGCCGAATTATTAAACGATATAGCGGTGGCATCCGAAGAGCAGTCGAAGGGTATAGAGCAGATAAACATCGCCATGGTCGAAATGGAAAAAGCCACCCAATCCAGCGCGGCGATCTCCGAAGAATCTGCCGCCGAGGCTGCCGAGCTCCAAAACCAAGCGCACCATCTCCAGCAAGTATATGAAAATATACATAAACTGATTTACGGTGTAAAACAATAAGTATAAGTAGCAGGCTTAAGGAGCTCAACATAAAAGAGAACCCTGACAACCACGAAGATTGTCAGGGTTCGTCTTGGAAAGTTTGTGGTGACCCCAACGGGATTCGAACCCGTGACTCCAGCTTGAGAGGCTGATGTGTTAACCGCTTCACAATGGGGCCAAAATTTGCTTACATACCGCTATGGCGCTAAAAACACACAAGGCAACTAAGCATGCGGCAAGACGAGGGGCAACAGCCATACACAGGGATTACACCCAAGCTGCTTACCAAGTCTGAAGAAGTATTCTCCAAGATTAGCTTAATCTCCTTCTTTTACCAGCGAAAACAAAAAAAATAGCCGCCGGTTAGTGGAGCGGTAGCATTTCCTATACCAAACACAGTCGGCTACTGTCTCACATACGGCGTTCGAACAGCGGCCCCTTGGCTTTAATTATAAGCCAAGGGCTCTTTTTGTCAACGGATTTATCGTGAAAGCCAAGAAGATACCCGCTTCTAAAGCGGGAGATGAATTGGCCATCACGATAAATAAGCGGTGCTGAACCATCAGGTTTCAGCACCGCTTATTTTTAATCCTCGCTCACAACCTAAAAATAAGTAGCGAGCCGGGGCTTAACCTACGGCTGGTGGGCGACGAGGGACTCGAACCTCCGACTTCCTGCTTGTAAGGCAGGCGCTCTAACCAACTGAGCTAGTCGCCCAAGAAGAACAAAATATTCCCAAAGCCTAGGAGACATTCTACGTGAACAAACCAATCTCCTTCCTTCACCCGTAAAAATAATCCCTCTACGCTTTTCTTAGCCGGCTGCTTCTCCGGAAACGGTTTAAGATAAAAGTAGACAGTAAATTTAACGACAAAACGATGATGATTAAGATGCTGGCGGTAGCGTATGCTTCCCCGTAGTATTCGTGTTGGTAGCCCAGCACGTAAATAGCCGTAGACAGGGTTGAGCCTTGGGACAGATATCCGGTAGGTAACGGCCCTAGGACGCCACCCATGGTAAACATGACGGCTGCGGAATCGGAAAGCATTCTTCCTACAGCTAATATTACCATCGTTAGTAAACCAGGTATAGCCGAGGGGAAAAGTAATTCGAAAGTGGTTCGCGCTTTACCTACCCCCAGGGCGTAAGCACCCTCGCGGTAACTCTCGGGGACTAACCGCAGAGCTTCTTGGGTTGCGCGGGATGTAAGCGGGATAATCATCAAAGATATGGTCAGGCAACCGGCTAATATGGATGTCCCGATGCCTAAAATATCGGCAAAAACCACCACGCCGAAGAGACCGACAATGACGCTGGGGATACCGCTGAGAGTATCTATGGCTATTTCTATTAAGGTTGTGATCCTACCTTTTTTTTGCCTGCTGGTATACTCCGTCAGGTATATCGCCGTGCAAACCCCGATAGGAAACGAGACTAATGCCGTTAAAAGAACGTACATCATCGTGGTCACAATGGGTGCAGCTATGGTGTCGTACCCGCCGCTGTACGTTCCAGTAAGAAACTGCCTACCTAAATTAGGTGCACCATTTAACAGGATCAGGACAACTATGGAAGAGAGCACAAAAATCGTTATCCCTGTCGATACTATACTTACTACTTTGCTCGCCTTAGTAAACCGTGCTACGGTATTAGCCCACAGCTTGGCGAAAATTCCCTGTCCTTGCTGTTTTTTCTTGGAATTTTTAACAATATTATACATGCCAAAAACGACTAGCACCAAGACAAATAAGACCAGGGCGGATCCGATAAGGGCACCCAACTGCAGTTCACCGGCACCATCGATCTCTAAGGCAACATTACCGGGAATCGTTCGGATACTGCGGAACAAACTTGTAGGATAGTTGACCTTGTTACCCGCCAGCATTACTGAGGTCAACGTTTCACCCAAGGCTCGACCAACCCCTAGCAGAAGAGCAGCCATGACACCTCTCTGGACGGAAGGAACTTCGATAGCAAAAACAGCTTTATCGTGAGACAGACCTAAAGCCGCAGCGCACTCGTACAAGCTCTCGTCAACGTTTTCCAGGCTCGATTTGGTCAGCGCCGTAACCGTGGGAACTATCATCAGCCCTAAGACTATCGAGAGAGCAAGTGTACCGGTGCTTTCCCCGGTCGGACTTAGATAACTAAGCAGCGGTAAGACGATCATCATCCCAAAGTAGCCATATACAATGGAGGGAATTGCCGCCAGAAGATTGATCAGTTGGCTTATGTAAGGGCTGGTTTTTTTCGAACAAAAACGTGCCAGATATACCCCGGTAAAGAAACCTATAACCCCGCCCACAATTAAGGCACCAATAGCACTGGCAAAGGTTGAGACAATGAGGGGCAATATACCGTAACTACCGGCGATTTCTCCCACCAGAGTATCGCTGGGATTGCTGTTCCAGGCAGGACCAAAGATAAACTCCAGGAAACCTATTTTGCGGATAGCCATGAAGCTCCCGCTGGTTAAAAAAACAAATATGGATGCGATAGTGACCACTGAGAAAAAAGCAGCTGTCACAAAGACGCCCTCCGAGGAGCGTTCCCGCAAAGATATTTTTTTTAGGTTAGCAGAGATACCGTTGATAAATATCACCGACTTTCTGATGCACTAAAGGACAAACCTTAAAGCTGTTTAGAACTTGCCGCTTATATATTTTTGGAACTCTTCATTCTGGGGATGGGAAAACACCTGGCTGGTTTCACCAAACTCCAAACATTGCCCTAACAGGAAGAAGGCCGTTTTATCCGAAACCCTCGCCGCTTGTTGCATATTATGAGTTACTAATAAAACAGTATAATTTTCCTTTAACTCTCGGCACAGCCCCTCGATTATTTCGGCGGAGATGGGATCTAGCGCGCTGGTAGGCTCGTCCATGAGAATAATCTCCGGGCCTATGGCTAACGCTCTCGCGATACATAAGCGTTGTTGCTGACCTCGGGACAGTTCGTCCGCCGGTTTGTGTAACCTGTCTTTAACTTCCTGGAACAAACCTGCTCTGGTTAGCGAATCGATGACCAGGGCATCGAGATCGGCTTTCTTCCTCGTGCCATGTCCCCGGGGTGCAAAAGCGATGTTGTCGTAAACACTCATGGGAAAAACATTGGGCTTTTGAAAAACCATACCCACTGTTCTCCTTAACATGTCGACATTGATGTTTCCATAAATATCCACGTCGTTAATGGAAATCTTGCCTTCGATCACACAACCGGGCACCAGGTCGTTCATGCGGTTGATACACTTTAAGAAGGTCGTTTTTCCGCAGCCTGAGGGACCAATAAACGCTGTGATCTCTTTTTCGGCAATGTCTAAGTTGACATTGCTCAGTGCCTGTAGCTCTTCGTAGAAGAGATTAAGCCCTTCTACTTTGATAATAGTCCTGTTGGCCACATCATCACCTCTGGATATTATTATCGAACTTGGGAGCCTACGTCAGCTATCATGACAACCACCCACCACCCAAGCAAAGAGAGTTTTAATAGGTTACCTGTACATATGACAACCTGACCCTCACTGTTATTCTCCGACAAGCTAAAGCAAATTAAAATGAAACTGACTGTGGTTAAACTTCCGTGTCCCTCGTTAAATTCCTTTAGCCACACAAAATATATTTTGGCGAGGTGGTGTTACATCCAAAAGCGGTGCCGAAACTCCATGTTTCGACACCGCTTCTATGTGACAGCTCCCCTGGCTAAAGCCAGGGGACTACGCCCTATTTGATAATAAACTTGGTGGGATACGATGGGATCGAACCATCGACACCCCGCTTAAAAGGCGGGTGCTCTACCCCTGAGCTAGTATCCCGTAATTGCTTGAACATTATATACGACACAGAAGATAGCTGTCAATAGGTAGCCTAAAATAAAAGAACTACGGATACTCTTCCAGTTTATGGACAAAACCCACCAGATCGTGGGAGCGTTGAATTAGGATCCGATGCAGCTGCATATAATCGGTAGCGCTGCTGTTAAGCCCTGGCACAGTTCCTGCTGCCAGGCGGTACCCGGCTTCCTGAGCCGCGGCAACCACAAAATCGTTATAAATGCCTCCAGGGTAGGCCAGGTAGTAGACTGGCACTCGGATGATCCCTTCCAGGAACTCCTTGGACTCCACTAATTGGGGGAGAACTTCGGCGGGGCTACAGCTGACTAAATCCAGATGGTTGGCGGAATGGGAGGCGATTTCCATACCCATATCGTAAGCATCGCGGATCATGCCCGGGGTCATGGTACGAGGAAGAGTAATATGGTTGCTGATAATAAAAAGGGTGGCTTTCATATCCC
The DNA here is from genome assembly GCA_009779515.1 of Symbiobacteriaceae bacterium. GTDB lineage: Bacteria > Bacillota > JAAYKD01 > JAAYKD01 > WRDA01 > WREE01. Next base: position 23,801 of record WREE01000002.1, on the reverse strand, counting down.
GGGCAAGGAGTGCTGGCATGGCGTAGTTGTAAAATGAACGGTAGCCATCATCGAAAGAGATGATGATAGGCTTAGCCGGTAAAGGAGCGCCATTTTCCAGGTGTTGCCACCATTGCTCTAAGGTTATGGTGGTGAAGCCTGCCCATACCAAATAATCCAGCTGCTGCTCGAAGATAGCTGCCGAAACGAAAAGCTCTTCCCCTACCCCTTCGTATTCACCGATAGCATGGTAAAGCAGAATAGGAACAGTTACGCCGGCAAAAGCAGGCGACTCGCTCCCCGGGGGTGAGGTAGGAGCAGGAGGGAGAGCAGGGATGGCTGACGTGCTTGCCCCAGGCGCTGCGGCAACACGCCCCTGAGCCAGACTGGCAGGAGAAAGAGGAGCTATAAAATTGCTGATTAACGATAAACTGACAAAACTAAGCACAAGGGTTAACAGGACAGCTCCCAAAACGTGGAACCAACGCATATGACCACCACCGCTGCTATAAAAATTTAAGGGATTATTTTGCCGACTTTGGCAAAGAGGTCACCGATGGTGTGACAGAGGAGAAAGTCGTACACCTCCACCGCTACCTCGTAATCTTCCTGGAGCATGACGATGGTGGCAAACCCTTTGAGCGAATCCCAGTAAGGTATATCCTGCCGAAAAGCAGTAGCTAGGGAAAGCTCTGCCAAGGGCACTTCGAGGATATCTGCCATTTTTTGCAAGAAGACTTGGGTATCCACGGTGGCAACCCCTCCTGATAATAGCTTTCTTTTAAGGCGTTATGCCGCTGAAGGGGAATAATGTCCAAACACGGACTGCTTCAGCCTTGGTATGACACCACTCCGTAGGAAGCATGGGCATAAAGAGGCAGACTTACCGCAGCCACAGCCAGACCGGCGCCGAAGCCAACCAAGAGTGAAGACCAAGGCGACTTGGCAAGGGACAGCTTGGCGGGGGCTATATCGGCAATAGTTAAAGGGATAGAGGCAGCTGCTCCATTACCGTAACGCTCTACCGTCAGCCACAGTTGTTCCTCACTAAAGCCCAGCTTCTTAGCTAACTGCCTTACCATATAACCGTTAGCTTGGTGGGGGATAAAAGCGGCAAAGTCGGCAGCGCTTTTCCCGGTAGCCGCTAAAAAATCTGCCATAAACCGGCGCACTGCCACAGTTACGAACTTGAAAACCTCTAAGCCATCCATGGCGAAATCCACCGGGCGTCTGGCGCCGGCACCTGCCGGCTGCAGGTGGAGATGCTCTTGTTGCAAAGGGTGCTGAGAACCACCGGCAACAATGTGTAACGCCTGGCTCTTCGTGCCGTCGCTATAAAAAGCAAACTGCCAGATATCTTCCCCCCCTGGGACGATCAGGGTGGCGCTACCGGCATCGGAGAAGACAGGGTAGCTCGCCGGGTCCTGGGGGGAGATCAGGGGACTTTGCACATCGCCGGTAAGCAGGAGGACGCCTTTGCCGGTGGCTCGGGCTAACGAGGCGGCAACCCACAAACCGTAAGGGTAACCAGCACAGTGGCTGTGGAGGTCTAAAGCCGCTACCTGAGAAGAGAGCCCCAGCCTACCTTGCGCCAGAGTGGCATTACCCGGCAAAGGGAAAGCCGGTGTGAAGGTAACGCTAACTATCCCCGCCAATTGGCTAAGGTTGTAGTTGGTGGCTACCAAAAGCGCCTGGGCTGCCTCCAGGCAGAGATCCAGGGACGAAATGCCCTCCCGAGCAAGATAACGGGTGGTAATACCGGTGGAGCGCACCACTCCTTGTGCTTCATCGCCGTAGAGCTGCTGCAAGGTGGTAAGATTATCAAGACGATCCGGCGGCAGGCAGCCATAAACCGCCGCCAGTCGTACCCCCGGTAGAGCTATGGTCAACAAAGAAGCAACTCCTTTTTAGATGGTAAACCTTTTGGCAGGGTTGCCCATCACCCGAGCGCCCGAAGCAATATGGTTAACCACCACACTACCGGCACAAAGGAAGGCCTCCGCACCAACCTTCATCTGGGGTACCACGGTAACATGGCTCCCCAGGTAGACCTTCTCTCCCAGCTGTACGCCGCCGGTAACATCGCAGTAAGAGCAAATGGTGGCGTAGTCTCCCACCGAGGCATCGTGACCGATAGCCGAATGAACATTAATAAAGACATGCTCCCCCACCCTGGCGTTATCGGATATAACACAAAAGGGGGAGATGATACTCCCAGTGCCGATACTGGCAGTGGCTACCACCGTGGCTGTGGGGTGGACGAGGGTGGTAAAACAGGCGCCCTTAGCAAGGAGGGAGGCGACCAGGCGGCTACGGACGGAGGGATCGGCAATAGCGCAAAGAAAGAGCTCCCCTTCCCGGGGTTGCCACGCGGCTATGCTCCCCAAAAGAGGGTGGGTGGTTTTTAAGCCCTCCAAGGCTACCGGGTTGTCATCGAGAAAACCGCTAACCTCCCAGGGAGCGCCTGCCAGAGATGCCTGGTAAGCCCAATGCATAACATCGCGCCCGCACCCACCGGCGCCCACCACAATTAGCTTTGGCATAGCTCTACCCTCCAGTAGGAGGGGATAAAAGGATAACTTTATCCCCCTCCTGGAGAAGGTAGTCTTTTTTCGCCAGCTTGCCGTTAACGACAACCCCCATAATCAGTAACGGGTTAATGCCTAAAGAGACCATCACCTGGCGCAAGGTAAGCCCTACTCCACATTGGTGGGTAAACTCTTCCGGCAGTTCAGGAAAATACTCGGCACAGTGCCCTCGAATGCCCATATGAACGGTAATGCTCTCCGTGGTTAAGTTCATTTTAAATCTGGAAGGCAAAAGCTAAGCCCCAGCTGCTCCAGCTTTTCGGGTGTGGGAATGCCATTTTTATCCCAGCCTCTAACTTCGTAGTAGCGGTCTAAAAGCCAGTTAAGGTTCTCCTCGGAAATTTTCTTCCCGGCGGAAGGACCCGTAGGAACAAGCTCTTCGATCATGCGCGGTGGTGGCCAATCCCAGGAGCGGCCGAAGCCAGGCATATGCTTCACCCAAAACATGCGAGTAAGGTTGTAGACCCGCTCGGAGATGTGCATCATATCTTCCCAGGTTAATTTTTCCCCGGTAACAATGTTAAAAAGATCCGGGTAGTTTTCCAGCTCGAAACCGAGCTCCACCCACTGCAGACGACAACACCCCATTTGATCGAAGAAAGGGCGGATATGCTGCAGCTCCACCACCTTTTCCGGTTTACCCTCGAAAACATCCACCCCCACAGCAATATCGTGGGTGATCGCCCAGGCGCGGTTGTGGTGAGCGCCAATATCCGCGGTCATGAAGGCTAACATCATCGCCGGAGCGTTACGACCTTCGTAGCCGGACTGCTCCAACCCTTTGACGTGAATGGCGTAGTGCTGGGAATTATGTCCGAACTTTTCGGCAGCAATTTTAACCCCTTCTGCCAAAATATCCCCTATCCCCTGACGTTTAGCGATAATTTCCGAAAGATATACCACCGACGCCAAGTCGCCAAAACGCAGCTCGCGTCCTTCCACCTGCTCTTTGCTAAGGACACCCTTTTCCAGGCACTCCAGAGCAAAAGCCACAATATTACCGCCAGAGATGGTATCCATCCCCAGATCGTCCATAACATAGTTGGCATAGGCTACTTCCTCAATAGAGGCAATTTCGCAATTTCCTCCTACCAGGGCGATAGTTTCGTACTCCGGACCTTCCACCAAAACCTGGAAGGTTTCTTCCCTAGTACCATCCTTTAAGACGCCAGCGGCACTGGAATACTTGCCGCAGGGGGTAGGACAAGCGAAACAGCCTTTATCGGTGCGCAAAATGCGCTCCAGCAACGCCTCGCCGTTGATTTTTTCGTGTTCGGGGAAGTAGGTGGTGTAGAAGTTACGGGTAGGGAAAGCGCCAATCTCGTTAACCCAGTTGGTAACTCCGGCAGTGCCCATGGGTGTCCACTCTTCGAAGCCTGGCTTGGCAAAACAGTTGGCAAACGCCTGTTTACCGTGCTCCAATAAAGCAGCCGCATCGGCGACAGGCACCCCTTTACTGCCCCGGATAGCGAAAGCTTTAAGGTTTTTAGAACCCATAACCGCCCCCACGCCGGTGCGACCTGCCTGACGCCCAAAATCGTGTTGGATACAGGCTATATACACCAGCTTCTCTCCGGCAGGACCGATCACCGCAATTTGGAAGTCGTCCCCCAGCTCATCTTTTAGGATCTTTTCGGTTTCAAAAGTCCCCTTACCCCAAAGGTAGGCAGCCGATTGAAAAGTAATTTTATCGTCGTCGATAACAACCACCGTAGGTTCGGCAGCCGCTCCTTCAAAAATAAGAGCGTCGTAGCCAGCATACTTTAGCTCCGGACCGATATGCCCACCCACGTTAGAATCACCGTAACCACCAGTTGCCGGCGACTTACAGACAAAGGAGGTTTTACCGGTGGCTGGAGCGTAAACCCCCGAAAGAGGACCTCCCGACATGTAAAGAAGATTTTCCGGACCGAGGGGGTCGGTGTCTACGGGTACTTCGTCGTAGATAATCTTCGCACCCATACCGCGGCCACCAATCCAGGTACGATAAAACTCTTCGTCACGGCAATCCAGGCGGTGGCTCTTGTCGCTAAGGTTAATCCTTAATATTTTTTGATGAATTCCCTTCATTTTTAAGTAACCCCCTAACCTTCTTGCCAAACCAAGGCACGCCTTGGGCAGTACTCCACGCAAGCACCACAGGAGACGCATTTAATAGGAACCACGGTGGAGGCATGTTGCACCATGCTGCGGGTGGGGCAGGTGGAGACACAAAGACCGCACCCTATGCAGGCAGTAGCGTCGATAAGATAAGCATCGCCATTGTCGGAGATAGCTTGCACCGGGCAAATGGTGGCACAAGCGCCGCATTGGTTACAAATATTAATATCATAAGTGCCGGGGTCGGGAAAGTGACCGATAATTTTTAAGGCACTCTTTTTGAGATTGTTCTCCCCAAACTGGGTTAAAGCGCAGAGTGCCTGGCAGGCTTTACACCCTGAGCAGCGCTCCGGCTTAGTGGTGATGACACGCATTTTTCTTCCTCCCTAAGTAGCTAAGTAGCTTCACCTTATTTCCTTCCGTTTTTCGGCAAACAACCTCCTATTTCCTTCCTTATTGTCATTTGTTTCCCCCAGATGCAAGGGTTTTCCTCGGTGAAGAGCGAATTGGATGACGAGATTAACCATTCATAAATTCTAACGAGGTGAAAAGCATGTGGGATTTTCTTATCAAAGGCGGCTTGGTAGTTGATGGCAGTAACTCTCCCGGCATTAAAGCCGATGTTGCTCTGAAGGACGGCAAGATAGCAGCTATGGGGCGTGACCTCCAAGGTGAGGCAGCCCAGGTTATCGATGCTACCGGATTAATCGTCACCCCCGGCTTCATGGACATGCACAGCCATGCCGATCGCACCATTATCGCCAACCCCCTCTGCGAGAGCGCCCTGCGTCAGGGAATTACTTTTGTCCTTGCCGGTCAGTGCGGCGGTTCAACGGCACCCTTAACCGTAGCCAGCCGCGAGCAGATGCAGCAACGCCGTCCAGATATCGACTGGCTAACCTTGGATGAATTCTTCCAGAGGCTAGATAAAGAAACCATTGGCGTCAATATCGCCATGCAAGTAGGGCAAGGGACTATTCGCGGCGCGGTGATGGGTGCTGCTGACCGACCGGCTACCCCGGAAGAGCTGGAGCAGCAGAAAGCGCTGTTACTCCAGGCTATGCAAGACGGCTCCTTCGGTTTAACCACGGGACGTCGCTATATGCCCGGCTGCCTGGCTCAAGTCGAGGAAATAATTGAGCTGAACAAGGTTATTGTCCCCTTCGATGGTCTCCACAGCTCCCATATTGCCAACCAAGACAAAGAGGTCTTTGACTCCCTGCAAGAGCTTATCTCTATTGGCCGCGAAAGCGGTAGCCGGGTGCAGTTGGTACACCAAAAGGTCTGCGGCAAACCGAGCTGGGGTAAAGCCAAAGAATGTCTGGAGATGATGGAAGCAGCCCGTGCCGAAGGGATCGATATTCTCTCCGATTTATATGTCCATCCTTACACCCAAATTATCGCCATCCCCGGCGTTATCCGGGAATTTTTGGGCGGACGGGTGGTTCCGGAGCAGTGGGCTACCGAGGAAGGACGCCACAAGCTCATCGCCGATCTCCGCCAGGGATTAGCCGCCAAAGCCGAACGGGCGATGTCGGTGCAACATAACGCCGTTCTCTGGTGCCTCAACACGAAGGAGTATGAGTGGTTGGATCTTGCCGAAGGCGCAGCTAAAATGGGAACAGATTTGGCTACCTACATGGTAAACTTGCTGCACCTTAACGATGGTCAGGTCAAAACCGCCGGTATTATGGGAGACGAAGATATCAACGCTATCTTAAAACACCCCTTCAGTATGTTGGGCACCGATAGCTATGTGGTAGATGGGCAAAATATTAACCCTCTGGAGGCTCACCCCCGGAACTACGAAACTTACCCCTATACCCTCAAGCGCTACGTCTACGATGAAAAGCTGCTAAGTTTAGAGACCTGCATTTACAAGATGAGCGGTATGGTAGCACATCGCTTGAATCTTAAGGATCGGGGATTGTTGCGGGAAGGGTATTGGGCAGATCTGGTTGTCTTCGATCCCCAAACCATTGCTCCCACCGCCAGTGTCAGCGAGCCCAACAACTACCCCACCGGCATTATCCACGTCTTTGTTAACGGGCAGTGGGCAGTAAAAGAGAGCGCCGGTACCGGGGTGCGAGCTGGCATGACTATTCGCAACCCCAAGTGCCAGGCGTAAGGCGGGATAATGATGCAGGCAGATTACGATATAGGCTACAGCAACTCCTATCTGCTGGTAGATTTAGGTATTATTCGGAAGAATATTGCTAAAATAAGAGCGCATATCGGTGCCCAGGTGGATATTTTAGCCATCCTCAAGGGTAACGCTTACGGTTTAGGCCTAGTGGAGATGGGGCGCTTTCTCACCCGGGAGTGCGGCATAAAATTTGTGGGTAACGCTCAGGTTGCCGAAGCGCTGCAACTAATTGAAGGCGGCGTGCAGTGCGATATCCTGGTCATCGGCGGAGTTCCTTTCCATAATATCCCAGCAGTAGTCGCCCACGACCTGGTAACCCCTGCTTATAGCTTGGAGTATTTAACTCGCCTGGATGGAGAAGCTAAAAAGCAGGGCAAGATAGCCCGGGTAAAAATTAAGGTGGAAACAGGTCTTAACCGCATTGGCGTTTGGCCTGGGGAAGAGCTGGAGCAGCTGCTAACCGGCTTAAAGCAACTGCCAAACCTGCAGGTGATTGGCGCCTTTACCCATTTTTCCTATGCTGAGGCGGTAGATAAGAGCTTCACCCGGGAGCAATACGCTTATTTTAAGCAGGGTGTGCAACAGATACAAGACCAAGGGTGGGAGTTGCCATATATTCACGCTTTTAACACCGCAGCTTCGGTATGGCTACAAGACTCTCTGGTCACCCATATCCGCCCGGCCGCCTTGCTCTTTGGCTATGACAGTAACATGGATATTGACAACGCTCTGCAGCTGGAGGAGAGCGTCACCTGGCGCACCTTCATCACCCATGTGAAAACGGTGCCTGCCGGCGAGACCGTAGGCTACTCCCGTTACTTTAAGGTGACCAAAGCCACCGAGGTAGCCACCATCAGTGTCGGCTACGGCGACGGCTACCTGCGCTCCCTCGCTATGCAGGGTAAACCGGATATGTTGGTGGGAGGCCAGCGGGCGCCGGTTATTGGCACTTGTATGGATCAAACCTTCTTAGATGTCACCGGTCTGGGCGCGAAAATAGACGATCCGGTAACCATAATCGGCAGAGACGGCGCAGAGTATATCTCCGCCTACGAATTAGAGGAAAAAATGGGGCAAACCTTTTTAGCCATGCTCGCCACGGTATCCCCTCGGGTTAAGCGGGTATATATAGGCGGGAAGAGCTAACCGCTTTTTGGCGACCTGCGCGTCAAAAAGCAAACTTAATTGCTAGAACATAACTTAATTCGCCGAAGAGCGCACTCTGAAGGCGAGAGGGTGAAGACTTTGTCTTCACCCTCACCCCCGGGGATCTGCCTAAGCAGAAACCCGGGGTTTTCTGTAGATAGGTATAAAGCTTAACTCTCCCTGGTATTAATGGTGACATCCCTCACCCAGGCACCACTGCGCACTCGCCAAATAGACACCAAGGCTTTAATAATTTCATCTGTCCGGAGCGCCAATAGCACAAAGCGCGGCGACCACTGCCACCAGAAAGCGGCGGCTAACCCTAAGGGGATAGATAAGAGCCAGAGGAAGACCACATCGAAGATCAGGACAAAGCGCAAATCGCCCCCTCCCCGCAGAATCCCCATCAGGCAGACGAAGTTAAGGGCCTGGAAGGTCATCACCATCGAGCCGTTCAACATAAGCTGGCGGGCGATTTCCAAAGTGGCTTGGTCAAAGCTAGGATAGAATAGCCCAATTACTGGACGTAACAGCAGCATCAGGGAAGAGGCCAAAACCCCCACCAAGAGCCCCAGGGTAATTAGGGTGCGGGTATATTCCGTTAGCTTGTGCTGTTCGCCGGCGCCAATGGCGTTACCCACAATTACCGAGGTAGCATTCTGCAAACCGAAGAGCCCTACCGTTACCAACTGCCAGACAATCCCTTCCACGTTACTGGCAGCAATAACGTTGGTGCCCAGCCGACCCACAATCATGGAGACCACGGTGGAACCTGTGACCCAGATAGCCTCATTGGCAATAACCGGCAAGCAATTGGCAAGATACGACTGCAGCATCAAGGGGTTAATCCCCTTCATCTTGGGCAGGCGGATATGCAGCTTGTCCTCGAACTTCCAGAGGAAGATAAGCATGATAACAAACTCGGCAACCCGCGCCAGCACGGTAGCATAGGCGGCGCCGACTACCCTCAGGCGCGGCGCTCCCAGGCGACCGAAGATGAGCATCCAATTACCCAACGCATTGATCGCCAGGGAAGCACTGTAGATATAGTTGGAGATATGCACGGTACGCACTGCACGCAGGATAATAACGGTAGCGTTGGTAACAGCAAAGAGGGGATAGCCCCAAGCTACTGCTCGCAGGTAGCTTGCCCCCTCGCGAATAACCTCCGGGTCGGTTGCAAATATACTGATAACCTTTTCGGGAACAAGTTGCGCAATAACGAAGAAGATGCTGACGAGCCCCAAAACTATCCGGTACATAATGGATAAAATCTTGTGGATAGCCTCTGGCTCCTGCTTACCCCAATATTGCGCAATAAGCACGTTGGAGCCTCCGGTAATCCCATAGAGAATTATGCTGAAAATAAAGAAAAAGCGGTTAGCCGAAGCAACCCCGGAGATTTGCACCTCACCCAGGAGACCAACCATGAGGGAATCCATCATGGAGATGGAGAAGGTAAGTATATTCGCCGCGGCTATAGGTAGAGCAATGCCCAAAATAAGGCGGTAGAAAGACTTGTCTCGGGAGAGATACATGAACAACCTCCAGCTCTTTGACGAAAATATAAAAAATTAAAGTGAGGGTAACTCTCGGTTAGGGGATGCGCTGGTAGAGTTTTTTTGAAACTCCGTCATAAAGTTACGGTAACGCCTGGGAACATGAAGAGCTTGCAACTTGGGATTAATACGTTCAGGTATAGCTATTTTGGCAAAGTAAGTCTGCCACATCTGTTCGTAATGCCCCCCTTTAGGTGTAGGAGGAGCCAGCAGTTCCGGTTCATAGCTTATCCAGAAGCTGCTCCCGTCCCAGACCAGACATTTACTCCGCTTAGTATCTCGGATGAGAAAGTTAAAGCCGGCTAAACGATGAACAAACTCCCCTACCAGCATCTCCAGCACATCATAACGGGGGGCAATATCTGCCAGGTACACCGTCTCCCCTACCTGCACAAAGCGGATAAATTGGGTAAAAGCATGAGCTTCACCACGAACATGGCGTTCGGCCAATAACACCCGACGCACTACCTCCCGGTAGTGCTGTTCGGCTATATCCCGCCCCTGTGCCAGGGCTAGACGAATATAGTTAAGGAGTTCCTGCTCCATGCCGGGTTCGCGACTTAGCCAGGCGCAATAAAGGCGCTGGGGCAAATCTGGAGAGAGCTCTTCCAGCTTATGCTGTACCCGAGAGGTATGCTCTTCGTTGGTGGCAACCATATGATACTCCTGCAAAGCCAGTTGCGCTTCCTCGCTGCTGCAGATGAGTGCGGTGTCGTCTTTGGCTTGGTAAACAGCAAAAACAGCAGAAAGAAAACCCTCAAAAGAATCGTCGTAATACCAGGTGATGCTTATCCCCCCTTCCCCGAGGCTGGGGGTAGCAAGCTGGCAGGCAGCTCTGCCGGAGGAGGAACTTGCTGCCAGACGGTATCTTGCCAGGGCGCCGGAGGGGGGGTGGCGAGCTTCTTGACTTGGGCAAGCTCCCCCGCCTCTGAGACAACCTCTGGAGGTTGAAGGGATTTGGTAAAATAGGGCAACTGGGGAATCCAAGGTGCCGCCGGATCTTCCAGGAGGGAGAGCTGAGGCTCCAGAGGACCGTCCAGCAAGCGGAGCTTCAACTCCGGATGCTCCAGGGGGATACTGCCCATAAACACCCCGTCGGCAGTGAGAAAGTATTGCGCCCGCTTGATAACCATCCCCATCTTTTTTACATCCTCGGGTTTAAGCCGCTTGCTCCGCCTGGCCTGGATAATCCGCTGTGCCGACCTCTCACCAAGGCCTGGCACCCTGAGCAGAGTCGCCTTATCTGCCGTGTTAACCTCAACGGGAAAGAGATGGAGGTGGCGTAAAGCCCAGGCGGCTTTGGGGTCGATATTAGCTTCCAGGTGGGGGTAACTCTCATCCAACACCTCTTCGGCGCTGAAGCCATACAGACGCACCAGCCAATCCGCCTGGTAAAGGCGATGTTCCCTGGTAAGAGGCACCGGCAAATCCCGAGGAAGTATACTGGTATTCCCTACGGGAACATAGGCCGAGTAATAAACCCGCCGCAGCTCATAGCGCCGGTATAAAGACTGGCTGAGCAACAGGATATGACGATCGGTTTCGGGACTGGCACCAACAACCATTTGGGTAGATTGCCCCGCCGGTGCAAAAAGGGGGGCACTACGGAAGCGGCTGCGTTCTTCTTTATTAATATTCACCAGATCCCGGATATTAGCCATAGGTTGCAAAATGCCGCGCTTCTCCTTCTCCGGCGCCAGCAAACGCAGGGAGCTTTCCGAGGGTAGCTCAATATTCACACTCATCCGGTCTGCCAGTAAGCCCAGCTGTTGCAGCAGCAGAGGATCTACCCCCGGAATAGCTTTAACATGAATGTAGCCGTTAAAACGGTAGGTATGGCGCAGCAAAGCCAGGGCTTTAATCATTTGCTCGGTGGTATACTGAGGATCCATCAGCACCGCTGAGCTTAAAAACAGCCCTTCAATATAGTTGCGTCGGTAGAACTCAATGGTTAGCTCCGCCAGCTCTTCCGGGGTAAGAGAAGCTCGTGGTATATCGGCAGAACTGCGGTTAAGACAATAAGCACAATCGTAAACACAGGCGTTGCTCATCAGAATTTTCAACAGGGAAACGCAGCGCCCGTCTTCACTCCAACTATGGCAAACCCCAGCTATGGCGGTGCTAGTACTACCGATAAGTCCTGCCTGGGGGCGACGTACCGAACCGCTACTAGCACAGGAGACATCGTAGCGAGCCCCTTCCCCTAAAATGCTGAGCTTGTTTTCTAAACTTAGCATGAAACACCTGCTTCGTGAGCAAATTTAATATGGCTATTATAGCACCAAAATAGACCTCTCTGACATCACCCCACGGCAAAAGCCAGGGGGTTCCCAATTCAACGAGTACAGCTACCGAAGCAGTCTTACACACTCTCCAAGGGCGTTAGGTTTCGGCGTGTCCCGCCGTACCATATTGACCGTTTATTAACTCGAATCAGTTCGCAGCCTAAGCCCTTCGTTTAAAATATTTCGTGCAGCATTCACGTCTCTATCGTGTGATACACCGCACCCTAAGCAAATCCATTCACGTACGCCTAAATCCATAGCCTCTGCATTCTGATAACCACACACAGAGCAAAGCTGACTGCTTGCGAAGAATCTGCCTATCACCTGCAACCTCTTGCCATGCCACTCGCACTTATAGACAATCTGTCTACGCAGTTCGCCCCAAGACGCATCGGCTATAGACTTCGCCAACCTCCTATTCCTTACCATGTTCTTTACCGCCAAATCCTCGATACAGATCAAATCGTGTTCACGAACAAGTCGTGAAGTCAGCTTATGCAAGTTATCACTCCGCTGGTTTGCTATCCTTTCGTGGACACGCGCTATTCTGATACGTTGCTTAGCACGGTTTTTGCTCCCGATTGGTTTTCTCGAAAGCCTGCGCTGTTCACGAATCAGTTTCTTCTCGCTTCGGTGAAGATACTTATGGTTCTCGCATAGTTGCCCGTCCGAAGTTGCTACATGGCTTTTAATGCCTAAATCCAAGCCGACTATCGCTCCTGTTTGTGCGTGTTGCTGTATCTCTACATCGGTACAGCATAACGAAACGAAATACTTCCCACTTGGTGTTTGCGAGACCGTGGCGTTTAAGATGCGACCACTGATTTCGCTGTAGCCAGCAGCTTTAACCCAGTCTATCTTCGGCAATTTGATGCTATAGCCATCAAAAGCTATATTTTCTCCTACGCGTTTAGAACGGTAAGAACGCCGCTGGCTCTTCTTGCTTTTGAAACGCGGATATCCTGGAGCTTCGCCTTTTTTAACCCGACGGAAAAAACCTTGAAAAGCAGCATCTAAGTTTTGCAGCGTTGCTTGCAAGGCAGTGGCATCGACTTCTTGCAGCCATTCCAGCTCTTTCTTTAGTTGCGTCAACTCCAAACAGCACTTGCTATACCCCAATGTAGCTTTCTCTGCCTCATACGCTTCTTTTCTACGTGCAAGGAAGTAGTTATAGACAAAGCGTGAACAGCCAAAAGTGCGCTGCATCTGCTGCTCCTGATCTGTAGTGGGGAATATTCGGAACTTGTACGCCTTTTCTATTTTACTTCCTCCTTTCAGACCTTTTCTGGTTTTCGATATACTGCTTGATTACTTCCAAAGGTGCGCCACCAACAGTGGAAACGAAGTAGCTATTCGTCCATAGGGTTGGCAAACGCGTTTTCAATTCGGGAAATTCCATGCGCAGCATACGTGAAGAAAAGCCCTTAATACTCCTAACGGCTCTGTTGATACCAAACTGTGGGTCTACTTCAACAAGCAAATGCACGTGGTCTGGCATGATTTCCATTTCGATGATTTCGGCATTCATCTCGGAACAACGTGTGATAATCAACTCCTTCAAACGTTCTGCTATGCTCCCAATGAGAACTCTACGCCGATACTTAGGACACCATACCACATGATATTTGCACGAGTAGACTACATTATTGTTAGACTTGAAAACCATATATATATTATACCACAACGATATTTATAACGCAAGGGCTGCCTTATATCCCCATAGTTAAAGCTAGGGGCTTTACGGCACTTTTGGTAAAACTGTCTATGATGGTCAAAGGATGCGCCTTTCGTTTTCCTTTAGCGAAATGCACCCAGGGGTTCGTGGCTAAAGCCGGTGACACAGGAGTAGACCAGCTGACCCCGTAGGATAGTGCTATGCACTCGGACTTCGCTGGTCATGCCTAAGTAGGGGCTCTGCTTGTGCCGATATTCCAAATCTTCGGCAGTAAGAGTGTAGGGGGTAGGTGCCAGCAGCACCAGATCGGCACGTCCCCCCAGACGTATCTCTCCCACATCTTCCAGATCAAAGCGCTTGGCAGGGTTCGCCGCCAGCATGGCTGCCAGCCATTGCTGACTCAAGCCTCGCCGCACTACCGCCTCGCTGTAGAGCATTTCCAGGCTAGTTTGCAGAGCGGCGGTTCCTCCCCAGGCATCCAGCCCGGGGCGCTCTTTCATCTCCGGCGGGCAGGGGGAGTGGTCGGAAGCGATAAAATCTACCTCCCCGCTGATAGCCGCTTGCCACAGGGCATCCCGTTGGCGACGTTCCCGCAAAGGGGGAGAGCTTTTGAGCACTGCTCCCAGGCGTAGCAAGTCGTCGCTGTCAAAGATGAGAAAGTGAGGACCTATTTCGCAGCTGACATCCTGCCCCTCTTCACGAGCAGCTACCACTTCCCGGACAGCCTCGATAGAGCTAAGATGCACCAGATGCAGCCTGCAACCGGTAATACGCCCCAAATAGATAACCCGCCGCACCGCTTCCACCTCAGCAAAGAGCGGGCGAGCAGCCAGAAAGGCTGCCATATCGTTGCGTCCCTGGCGGCGCATTTCCCCGGTGTAGCCTTCGTTTAAGACGCCATTTTCAGCATGGACCATCAGTACCTTACCCAAGGAGGCGATAATTTCCATACCCCGCAAGAGCTGATAGTCGTCAATACCGTGCTGATCGCTGGGTTCATCGGCAACACCGCAAGGGGACATAAAGCATTTGTAGCCTACTACCCCCAGCCCAGCCATCTCCGCTAAGCCGCTAAGGCTCTGGTCGGATAAAGCCCCCAGGGAGGCGATATCCACCCAGAGCTTGCCTGTACCGGCAGCAAACTTCGTTTGCAAAGTTGCTGCATCCACGCAGGCTGGAAGCTGGTTTTGGGGCATTTCAATGATGGTGGTGACCCCACCTTTCGCCGCGGCCTTAGTAGCGGTTACATACCCCTCCCAATGGGTGCGCCCCGGCTCACTTATATGCACATGGGCATCTACCAGCCCAGGGAAAACCACCATCCCCTGGGCAGCGATAACCTGTGCAGCGCTGCCCAGGTTTTCCCCCAGGGCTACTATTTTACCCTGGCTGATGCCAATATCGCTAACTATGGTTTGCTCCGGCAACACTACCTGACCTCCGCGGATAAGTAAATCAAACATAGCTTCTCCTCCTAATTAGGTATGCGACTTATAGCCTCTCGGGCGTACTCCACCGATTTTTAGCTTTTTTACTAATTGTATGTAAATTTCGCTCCTTGACTATAGATAACCTGCTCCAGAGCGGTTTTTCCTTGCTTTCATCAAGATATTTGGCATTGTATGTGGTGAGGTGCTTGTGTTATGATGTACTTAATACCGATGGGAGATGATATTTTGCCTACCCCACACGCTATATATTGGTTAAAAAGCCGCTGGTTGCTGCTCCTGTTAGTCGTGGGCTGCCTGCTGTTGACTCAGGCTTCTCCCCTTTATGCCTATGATGATAAGGAGCTACAAGAAATAACCGACCTTTTGCAACGCTTCTTTACCCTGAGCTCAGGTAGCTTGGATCGGCTGGAGCTGGCTCCCGAGTTAAGCGCCTTGTTTACCTCAGCCTACCTGCAGCACCCCACACTACTCACCCAGGTGGATAAGCTGCAGGCGACCCTCGCCTTCCATCGCGCTGCGGGAACTGCTTGGCCTCTGGCGGCAGGAGGAAACCCTACCCCAAGCTGGAGTTACTGCTCTTTGGATGTGGTTGCGCCTAAAGCCACGGCTTTTGTCCTGGAACACAGCCAGGATATACTGTACCGCTTTCTACTCCTCAGGGAAGGTGAGGTCTGGCGCATCAGCGCCGTGGAGAGCAGCGATGCCCCAGGTAGTCCCCTGCTAGATGCCGTCGCCAAGGTCTATCAGACCAGAGGGTTAAGCAAAGCAGAGTACTTTAGTTTAGCCGCCGCGGTGGGCGAGCTCAGAGGCAAAACCGAAACCTGGCTGGACAGTTGCCAAAATCTGCTGCGCCAATTCCCGGAACTCATCGTCCTGCGGGAAGGTTGGGAGCTGATCTGGGCGAAGGGTGCTCTTTCCCCTATTGCCAATGAGTTCGACTTCGCCCTCTCCTGGCAAGGACTGGACAAAGGCTTCAGCCTCAGCTCGGAGCCTTATCCCTTGATGCCTCGCCGCCTGGCTGGCGAGATTTATGTCCCGCTGCGCAGGGTCATGGAGCAGGCGGGAGCTTTGGTCTCCTGGGATGAGGAAACTAACCATACCGATGTCCGCTATGGTTTAAACCATCTCACTTACGACTACAATGGGTTTATCCTGCAGTTTAACAGCGGCAGCATAGCTGTGGATCAACCGATTCCCTTGATGGGTTCCCGAGCTTACCTGCCGGTGGAGTTGATGGCTAAGCTCTTGGATCGCGAGCTTTATCAGGACGGACAGGGATGCCTCATCTTAGCCAACCGGGAAATGAACCCGGCGGCAGTTCGCGAACTGCTGTCCCAACTCAGCAAACTTTTCGCCTCTTACGACGAGTTGGAGCAGAGGCTGCGTCCCCACTTTTGGTCAGAGGAGGTACCCTCTATCAGCGAACTTGCCAGAGCTATTCTGGCTCTGGAGGTTCCCCGACAGTTGACCAACGAACCTTCCTCTGGTGTTGCCTCCTCAGGCACAGCTGAGCTTTCGCCTCCCCTCCCGGCACAAGAGATAGAGTGGGATCTTATCTCCCCTAAGTTTTCCTCGTTGCTGCGCCGCAGGCTGGATGTGCCAACTTCCTATACCGAAATAACGGTCACCCCTCTGCTGGACTGGGATTCCCACCAGACCTTCGGCTACAGCTTCACCTGGAGCGAACCCTTTCCCCTACATAATTACGGGTATTATGAGTATGCCAGCAGTATTTCCCTACGCACCGACTCTCTGGGAAAGACCACTTACTTCTCGGCGGGTTATAACGATAGGAACTGGCCACAGGGGATCCTCCCCTGGTGGGACAGACAACTGATCATCGCCAGCACTTACAGTTTCCTCTGCCGCCTCTATCCGGAGTATGCCCTAGACCTTGGAGCGCAAGCGGTAAGCGAGTATCCTCTGGAACCATCAGGGACAAACTCTTTCTACTTTCCCCGTATGTCTCAGGGCATTAGGGTAATGGATCAAGGTATCAGCACTTACCTGGATCCTCAAGGACGCGCTATGGGTGCCTATGCTTACTGGTGGGATGATCTAACTGCGCCCACCTTAAAGCCTCCCCTGCTGACCAGTGGGGAGTTAAGGCAAGCTATGGGGGATCTCTACTCCCTAGAACTGGTCTACGCCAGGTCTCCCTTCTTCAACCCACCTTCCCGGTACATACACAACTGGGAGTTTGGCGAACCAGCTCTTTACTATCAGTCTGTTTTTAACGGCTTCAGGAGGTCGTATCCCGTCGGCCAAGACGAGCTTTGGCAGGCTGGCGCCGAGAGTTTTGTGGCTACTAATAAACATAGTAACTTCTTCGTGGTTGTAGAAAGGGAGTTTAGCGATTTTCTTCCTCCCGGGGATGTCCAACCTCCGGAGGGTGAGTTTATATTAGCCAGCCTGAAAGCCAATCCCTGGCTCTTTGTCCCGGAAGAGCTGCAGATGCTAAGAGGTCCTTATAATACCGTCTTTTATCGGGAGGCCTCGGGAGAGGTAAGCATGAGGTTCGAAGGCTCTCTGCTCACAGAGTACCCCCACGATGGTGCTTACCTGTATGGCATATGGGATATAGCCTCCGGCAAGCTGCGGGAGTTCTTCTATAGCCATTACCCCGGCGCCGCCACCTATGAAAGAGGCGAAATTACCTTTCAACCTCTCAGCTGGGAGAAACTGCGACAGCAGGGAGCTGCCTTCTTGCAGGATCAATGGCCTGAGTTATATCGCCAAACCAGGTTGCTACCCTATCCTTCCACCAATTTACCTGACACCATCTACGACAGCCCTTTAGCGACTGCCACAGTCTGTCTTACCTGGCAGCGTCTGGTAGAGGGCATCCCCTATATCGACAACTACCTGTCTGTCTGGTTGGACACCAGGAGTGGCTTGGTGACGAATCTGGAGGTCGTCTGGGAAGCTGATCGAACCTTCCCGGCAGCTTCCCTGGCTCTGACTAAAGCCCAAGCCGAGAATATATTTTGGGATGCCTTCCCACCCCAAGCAACCTACCGCATTAACTACACCACCCAAGAGTTGGAGCTGTTTTACGAGAGCGAGTATTACGACCTGGCTATGCTGGATACAGCCAGCAGGAGGATACACACCTTGGATGGAGCGCTCTATCTGCCCGAAGGCGCGTTGGTTTACCCCGCTCTTGGCGACCACCCCGCCAGTAACCTGTTGGAACTGGCTTACCGTTGGGGCTATTTACCGGCAGCCGCCACCGAGTTCAGCACTACGAAACCGATGCGCCAGGATGATCTGGTCTTCGGCGTAGCCAGACTCCATAAATATAACCATATGGTAACCAGCAAGGCTGCCGCCTATGAACACTTACGCAGTTTAGGCATTTTCACCGACCCGGAGGCGAATCCCGGGGGATCTGTATCGGGTGCCACAGCGCTAAGCTGGTTGCTGCATGTCCTGGAGTACGACGCTCTTTTAGACCAAGAGTCCCTCTTCGAACCGCTACCAGGCGTTCCTGCCGAGTTGCTCTCTCTAGTGGCCATGGGAAGGGGGCTGGGACTCTGTGATGCTACTTTCGACTTTTTAGCACCTCTCAGTGAATACCAGGGCGCTCTGCTCATTGCCCGGGCGCTGGCGCTCTTTCCTGGTTAAAGGATTAAAGGCAGGTGTGCTCGATGAAATTTACTCCCAAGAGATCAGGGGTTATCTTCGTTGCTTTGACCTTACTACTCCCTTTGATGCTGACCGTCTGCCAGGGCGCCCTCTCTCCCGGGGAACTCCTGGCCGCCGATAGCTGGCAAGATACCTGGCTTAGAGCCCAGCTTCCTCTGTTAAAAGAGCGTTTCGGCTTAGAGGAGTTCATCCTCAGTAGCACTGTTTTCGATGATGCGGTCACAGATGGCTTATGGTTAGCCTTGCTCTACTTCGTTCATCCTGAAAACCCTGCCGCCGCCGAACATTCCCTGATCGTCAATGAAGCTGGCGAAGTGGTCAACTATGTTCAATACCCGGCGGGAAGCCAGGGTAGCTACCGCGAACCCCCAGCCGAGCTGCGCTTTCCCGCTTGGGGTAAAGAAGAAGTTTATCAGAAGATAGAGGCGTTTCTAGCCCAGGCCTTTCCCGAACTGACCGGACAGCTGGCACCGCCTTCCGCTACACGTCTCTCCAGGGATGCCCTTGCTAACATAACTCTGCCGCGACTCTACAGGGGGATACCGGTGTTAGGCGACTATCTGCGGATTACCTTAGACCAGCAGACCGGTGAGGTGAACCAGGTCGCTCGCTGGCGTACCGGCAATCCTCATCAGGAGAGCCCTTACCCTGCCGCCCTAAACGAAGCAGAGGCCTGGGCTGCCTTAAGGCGCCAACAAGTCTTGGAACTCGTCTGGGCTTGGCGGTATATCAGCGATAGGGTCAGCAGCTCTTCCTCCTTAGCTCTGCAGTATAGCGTCAGTAAGTCGCCTCTCTATCTGGATGCCAGCAGTGGTAAGCTACTGGAGTATATGCCCATGCCCTCGGCTAACTCAGGAGGAATCTCCTGGCGATACCTGGCTTACTTCGAGGACGAAGAGAGAGACCAACAGATCGCCGACCAGCTTCTCCTTAGTCCACAGCAAGCTATGGAGGTGCTAACGACTTTCCCCGGCCTGGATCTGGCAAGTTTCGAGCTGGTCGAGTATACCTATTATCATTACCGCGAGCTGGAAGCCGTCATTTACCTGAATTTGTCTGGCAGGAATGCCGCAGGCCAGGCAGATCCCCTAAACAGTGGTCGGTATACCCTTTGGGTCGATGCCCGAACCGGTACCCCCCTGGCCATCGACGGCACCTTATCTGGACTTGGCAACAGCGAAATCGTCGATACGAAACTACTCTCCGCTGCGGCCATGAAGCTCCTGGAGCTTACGGTGCCTCATCTCCTGCCGCAACTTCGTCTGGGGGATCCCCCGCTGCTGGGTACCCGACAGCTGTATCCTCCCCCGCGCTACGAACTGGTGGAGGAGGCAGTCACCCAGTTTCATTATCCTCGTCTGGTGCAGGGGATTCCCTTCTATGACCATGAAGTGGTCATCACCTTTGCCAGCCAGACTGGTCGCCTACTAGGATTTAATTATTCTTGGGACGCTACCCTGGAATTTCCTGATCTGAAAGTAAACCTTAGTCTGGGGGAGGCGTACGAAGCCTTCCGCCAAGCCTTCCCTCTGCAGCTGCATTATTTGCCACACTATCTGGAAACCCAACCTGTCTATCCTCCCATCGGAGCCTGGGAGGCTAACCTGGTCTACTATAATAACGAGCTGAATTGGGCTGCCCTAGATGCCGTCAGCGGTAAGCCGGTATATCAGACTACCCCGGAGGAAGAGGAGCAATGCAACTTCACCGATCTGGTGGGACACCCCCTGGAGGCTCAGATCATACGGACTCTCGACTACCTTATGCTACCCGGATCCGGTGAGTTCAGACCTGAGGCTATCGTCAACCAGATGGAGTTCTTTACCTGGTTAAACATGCTCTATCGTTATGCTTACCCCGAGTACCAGCACAGCCGTATCATCAGCAACATGATCGACCGCGGAGTAGTGGCTAAAAATGAGGTCTTCCCCGCCAAGGAGTTGACCCAAATGGAGGGCATACGCTTTATGGTAGATAATCTGGGCTTTAAGCGATATACTCATCTCACCCCAGGGATATATAAAAACCCTCTGGAGCTACCCTGGCGGGAAGCAGCTTACTTCGCTCTGGCTACAGGACTGAAGATTATCGATCCGGAAAGTTTTGTGCCAGATGCGTTATTAACCCGCAGGGATGCCATCATGCTTATCCATAACTATCTGGCAAGGTAAAGCGACCTTTGCCATTTTAGACAGGAGGTAGTCATGGAGTTTCCGCCCAGCGCAAGACTAAGTGTCCGTAAATATCTGGGGGATGCTGGGGATAGTTTTCTCGACGCCACTGGAGAGCTTGTTTCCAAGTATGGCGAACTCTGGCGCCTGAGTGAACTTAGCTTCCTGGATACCCAGACGGTCAACCTGCTCTTCACCTGTACCTCAGAGCTGTATGGCTCCTGCATTCTCAAAGCCTGCCTTCCCGGACCGGAGGTGGTTACCGAAATAAATTGCCTGCGTGCCTACGCTGGTAAGGGCTATGTCAGGCTATGGGCAGACAATAGCGAGGATAATATACTCCTCTTGGAGCGCATTATCCCGGGAGAGCAGTTGGGGGCGGTTGCCGATTATCGGGAGCGAACCCGGATTATGGCCGAGCTGGTTCATAACTTGCCTTGCCCCTGGGATGGGCAAACCCCTTTCCCCTCCTATCGTATCTGGATGGAGGAGCTGCAGAGAAATCTGCAAGCTATGCCCGATGCCCAGGAGATGCTGGACTATCTCCAGGAAGCTCGTCGGATCTATGACCAATTACATCAGCGCTACGACCGCCGCTACCTGCTTCATGGCGACCTGCATCATGCCAATATGCTCCTAAATGCCGCCCGTGGCTACACCATCATCGACCCCAAAGGTGTGGTCGACGATCCTGTTATGGAGACGGCACGTTTTCTGCTAAACGAAGTGGCAGGGCCTGACTTCCCCCTTAACGAGGCCTCGGTCGCTAGACAGCTCCGGGAGATGGTGGCGATTATCGCGGCGACTATAGGCACACCCCAAGAGGACATCCTGAAGAGCTTATATATCGACACCGCTCTGAGCAAAGGCTGGGACTTGGAGGAGCTTTATCCCGATCCCCAAGCACGGGAAGACGTTATCCAGAAGGCTCTCGCCACCTGCAAATTCGTGTATGGGCTGTTGTAAGAAGGTTGGGTTTCTACGGTTACTTTTGTCCCTTTAAGATAAGTTAGGTAGGAAACAATGAACCTGAAACCGGTTTTTCTACAGCGCGAGGCTGAAGACCAAGTCTTCAGCCTCTTGAACGTACTGAGTTTGCCAATTAAGCCTAATTAACATTTACCGCAGGCTTACTTGCGCCTTGGGGTGACCGCTAAGCAGAACGTTAGCTTTTAGCGTACTGCCACACAAATCTTGCCGTCGGAGGTATAGAAGCGCACCGGCAGATCGGGGGCATTGAGGAGCAACCCTTCAATAACCGGGTATTCCAAGGCTGTTTCGCTGTGAAGTTCCCAGTAGAGTAGCTGTATATCTTTGCTTTCCAAGATCCCATTTAGCTCTGCTCCGGCAATCTGCGGGAAGAAGAGCTGCAGGTTGTATACTACTTCCACTTCCTTACTGGTGCCAGGGGCTATATCTCCTACTTCCAGACGTTCCATAGTCGGACCGTCTTCCGTAGAGATATGACCCAGCAGGAAAACTTTAGCAGCTTCCACCTGGCTAAGGTTGGTAACTTTAGCAGTGATGGTTACATAATACTCACCATCACCGACATCTTCTTCGAGAAGTTCATAGCTGTATACCGCTTCCAATTGCAGGTCTAGGACAGCGCCACGCGCTGGGAAATCCAGGATGTTGTCCAGGGGATCGGCATCTTCAGGAATGTCGCTTTCCCTTCTGACACCACCTGTGATAATAGCCGTTGGAGCCAGGTTCAGGCGGAAGCCGTCTGTAGGTAAGTCCGCCGCAGGTATATTTATGAGGCAGGATTCTCCCGGAGCCAGGTTATGGCTAAAGTTTAAAACATAGCTGTTACCTTTGTTAGCGGTAACCGTAATTTGGAACCCATCACTGGTTAAACCGCCGTTGTTCCCCACCTGCAACACTAACTGCTCCGCGCCCAAGTCGCCGAAGTCATCTATCATGGTAAAGAAGGCTGAGCCGAACCCTAAGTCCACAGGCCTGCCCATACGCAGGGAGACGAAACTGTTCTGCTCTTCCAGAACATCGTTGACGGTGGTGAGCAAAGCATCGTTAGCTACCACATAGAAGTCGCCGTTGGCTTCCAGTAAAGCATCGAAATTATTAACGTAACCATTGGTATTAATTAACTTGTAGGGGTTACCGAACTGCTGGTTGGCCTCCAGGTTTCGCGCCATAAGGTTACCGCTGTAGAGACCGGCACCTGGGTAAACCAGCATGGTTAGGTCGCCATTACTGACAATTTTGTAGTTATCGCTGGTCATACCGGAAGAGATCAGGGCGCTGGTGGTGGTCACAGGAGTATTCTTCTCCCAACCACGTAAGGACATGGAGAGCCTTGTCTCTATGCCATCTTCATCCCATTCCTCATACTCCCTGGCTTCAAACCAGCAAAGCATCTCCTTCTGGTTAACTTTGGCAAACTGTATTCCTGACACCAGAGCTTCGGAAACCAAGGTGGCGGTTGTCCAGGAGCTGGTCAAATCCCGCCTCAGCAAGTTCAGGCTGCGATCATTCAGAGTCATCATGTTGCCATCGCTGTCTTGAACATAGGCAATTTGCAACAGATGCTCGTTGTTGGTGTATTCACCCTTAAGGGTCAGCTCAGTTATAGCGCTGGTTACAGCCGGTATGGGGGAATAGGGGGTACTCCACAGGTTGCTGGCGGTAGTATAAGTGCTGACCATAATTTTGTTTACAGGTTCGCTGTTATAAGTCTCAGCACCATCGTCGAACAGGTAGGTGAACCAGGACAAATCGTTTTCTTCGTTACTCATCCAGGTAACTGCTGCCTGTCCCCCATCATAAACAGATATTTGCGGCATAGTATCTATATAGTTATTGCTGGTGAGTTGCTGGATATTATCAAATACCTTAGTTACAGGGTTGTAGCGAGCCACCATAATCTCTCCGGCAGCAAAAGCTTCCGTAATAGTCGGTTCCCCAGAGAAGACCGTGTTGCTGCGCTGCCAGGTAACCCATATGGCGCTGCCATCACTGGCGAGGCAGGGATAAGCTTCTCCCAGAGTGGTATTGGTAGGATCTACCAGCTGAGGTTCACTCCAGGAGTC
>WREE01000001.1 GCA_009779515.1 Symbiobacteriaceae bacterium | reverse complement strand
GCTCCACTGTCCATGAATGGCACTACCCGGAATATGCCGATCCCGCCGGCTTAACCCCTCAAGATATCAACGGTGATGGCTATATTCTACAAATGCGGGTGCGGGACGACCTGGCAGGCGGCTTTAAGGTCTCCGCCGAAGACCCTCGCCTTATGATCCCTCGCCGCCCCGATGATCTTTGTGGCGAGTTTTATCACCTTTACACCGAAGGGTTAATTATCAACTACGATGGCATTACCTTCAGCAATGCTCCCAGCAAGTGGGGCATCGATATGAACCGCAACTACCCTATTAACTGGAAACCCCCACATGTGCAAAACGGCGCCGGGGATTTACCTCTCTCCGAGCCAGAGAGCAAAGCGGTAACCGACTTCCTGATCAGCAAAAAGAATATTGCTGGTGCTTTGTATTACCACACCTCGGGAGGTATTTTGCTCAGAGCCAACTGTGTGGAAGGGGACGACAAAATGCCCCCTGCCGACCTGAGCACCTACCGGGTGTTGGGTGCCCGTGGCGAGGAGATTACCGGCTACCCCTGCCAAGATATTTACGGGGTCTTTGCTAACAATACCCCCCAATGGGGCACCTTTATGGATTTAAGCTACGAGTATTTGGGCATAAGCTCCTTTGCTACCGAGCTGTGGGATCTCATGGGTCGCTCTGGGGTCAAAGAGAAAGGGTCCCGCGCCACGCAGCGCCTGACCCCCAAACAACAGGAAGAAATTCAGCTTAAAACTTTAAAATGGAATGACGAAGTCATGAACGGCGAGTGCTTCTTTAACTGGACACCCTTTACCCACCCGCAGTTAGGTGAAGTGGAAATTGGCGGCTGGAACCCCAAAGAAGGACGCCAGAACCCACCTGCCAAGCTCCTGGAAGAAGAGTGCGAGAAGAATATGCGCTTCTCCTTAATGCACATGGAGAGCCTGCCTATGCTGGCTATTACCAAAGTTAAGCAGGAAAATTTGGGTGGCTCGGTCTGGCGGGTTACCGCCGCCGTGGAGAACACCGGCTTCCTGCCCACTTCCAGCACCCAAAAGGCTATCAACAACCGCATAGTAGCCCCAGTAACAGCCCATATTTGCGGAGCGAAGGTGCTGCAAGGGGAGTGCGAGCTTAACTTAGGTCATCTGCAGGGGCGCAGCTCCGGCAGAGGCGGCGGTGGCGGTGGCGGCGGTGGTGGAAGTACCCCTGGCTTCGCCAAAAAGGTAGAATGGTTGGTGGAAGCACCGGCAGGCACCGAGGTAACTTTGGTAGCGGTAGGCGCTCGTGCCGGCACGGTTTGTGCTAAGGTAACCCTAGGCTAGGTTAGAAGCGCGAGTTACCTGCCCTGCGGCTTAAGTCATCCCATATATACAACCCCAGTTCGGTTTAGTTTTTAGGTTAGCCGAACACTGTTATCCGCCAACTACATAACCTTATAATTAACGCATACAAGGAGGATTATCCATGAAGGTTGAGTACAATGCTGCCAAGTACTACACGTGGTCAGAGATTCTGGAGCTTATTGAAGCTTGGCAAAAAGCCTTTCCGGAGCTCTGTAAATCCTACCCCATAGGTAAAACCTATGAGGGCAGGGAGATTATCTGTCTGGAAATTACCACCCCCAACGGTTGCCCCGACGAGAAGCCTGGTTATTACGTGGACGCCAACTTCCACGCCGGTGAGGTTACCGGTTCGGCAGTGGCTCTCTATACAATCAGCTGGCTGTTGGAGAACTATGGCACCGACGATGACGCCACTTACCTGTTAGATAACCGCACTTGGTATATTGTGCCCCGGGTCTCTATCGACGGCTCGGAGATGTATCTGCACACCCCCTTCACCCTACGCTCCTCTACCCGCCTCTTCCCTTATACCGAAGATCAGCCTGGGCTGCATAACGAGGATATGGACGGGGATGGTTGGATTTCCCAAATGCGTATTGAAGACCCCCACGGCGACTTTAAGGTTTCGGAGTCCGATCCCCGCCTGATGGTGCGTCGTCAACCGGACGATGTCTGCGGTACTTTCTATCGGGTATACCCGGAAGGGCGCATTGTGGACTTCGATGGCATTGAAGTGCGCACTGCCCGCTCCCGCTGGGGTCTCGATGTCAACCGCAATATGCCCGCTTTCTGGGATATCGATGCCAAGCAGGTAGGTTCCGGCGATTACGCGCTCTCCGAGCCGGAGACCAAATCTGTTGCCGATTTCCTTATTAGCAAAAAGAATATTGCCGGTGCCATGAGCTACCATACCTCTGGGGATGTCCATCTCCGCCCCTGCTGCACTACTCCCGACAGCCAGATGATCCGGGAAGACTTTCAAGCCTACCGGCTGCTGGGCACCCTGGGAGCTGAAGTTACCGGGTATGGTCACTGCTCCGTCTACGACGGTTTCACTTCGGACAGAAACAACCCTTTAAGGGGTGTTTATCTGGACTGGATTTATAATCACCGGGGTATTCTCTCCTGGTCTACCGAGCTTTGGAATGCCCAAACCATGGCAGGCTGCGATAAGCCCAAGTTCGATGGTTTAAGGACGCCTAAGAGCGACAAGGAGCAAGAGCAAGATCAGCTGAAGGTTCTGGCTTGGCACGATAAGGAAGAGCTGGATAGCTTTATCCCCTGGACGACCTTTGAGCATCCCCAACTGGGCACGGTGGAGATTGGTGGCTGGAAGAATAAGTATATGTTCCAGAACCCGCCACCCCGCTTCCTCCCCGATGTCTGTGAGAAGAACCTGCGCTTCACCAATATGCAAGCCAAAGCTATGGCTTTCCTGGAAGTCCGCAAGGTTAAGGTAGAGAAGGTTGCCGAAGGGGTTTACCGGGTTACTTGCGGTATTGTCAATGGCGGCTATCTCAACACTGCCGGTACTGCTCTTGCCACCCGCATCAGGGTGACTAAACCGGTGGAGGCCTGTATTTGTGGCGACGGTGTCACCGTCATCCAAGGCAAAGCGAAGCTGGAAATGGGACATATGGCTGGGCGCACCGAGAAGAAAGCCGAGTGGGTTATTCAGGCAGCCCCCGGCACCGAAGTAACTATTACCGCGCAAGGCGAACGCTCCGGCGTAGCTAAGCATACCTTTAAGGTATAAGTAAAAGTAGCAAAATAGCTAAAACAAGCACCCCCCTTAAGCTTATGGTAAGCTAAGGGGGGTGTTGAGGCTGAAGTCAAAGTCTTCAGCCTCTCGCCTTAAGAGTGCGCTCTTCGGCGAATTAAGTTATGTTCTTGCAACTAAGTTTGCTTTTTGACGCGCATGTCGCCAAAAAGCGGTTACTTTATCCCTTTAAGCTAATTTAGGCAGGAACAAAGAACACGAAACCGGTTTATCTACAACCTAAATACCCCCCTTAAGCTTATGGTAAGCTAAGGGGGGTGTTTGGCGTATATGCAATCCAGGTCATGATGGTGGTGTCGTTGGCGTTGGGGGCAAGCTCCCCTTGACGCAGGGAAACCTCCCGGGCTTCCAACGAAAAGAGCGACCAGTCATCCATATTGAAGGTGAAGGTGTATAACCAAGCGCTCCCAGCGCTACTGTTATCTAGCTCCACGGTAAGATGGTCTAATGTTAAGAACCAATCGCCGTTGGCAAAGGAAACCTGCCATCCCCCAGGTGGGGTACGTAAATCCAGAGCAGGGATTTGCGGCAGCAGTGAGGGGTAGGCTGGGTTGTTGGTTTGCAGGGTGGGGTCGAAGAGTTTGACTTCTTCGGCAATCAGACGACCGCTTCGAAAGGTTTGCACCGTACTGGTAAAGGGCTCGGAGAGCAGTTTGGTGCGAGCAGAGTTTAATATACGCTCCAGTTGAGCTTGCTGCACCCCAGCACTGCCGGGAGAACGGGAGAGGGTTAGTTTGCTTTGGGGAAAAGAGCTAAATTGGTAGTTAATGTTAAGCAGTTCGTACGCGTAGTGCCAGGTTAAGGGGAGGTAGGTAATATACTGGTAGCTGAGGAGCGGCCATGTGGCGCTGCTGGTAACCTCTTCCTCGCCTATATATACCGTGTAAGCTACGGTGGTGGCTTGCACCTTACTGCCCAGTTGTAAACTCGGTTGTTCCGGTGCCAGCAGCTCCTGACGCAGGGACAAAAGGGGGATAAGGTTATCCGGACGCACCTTTAGGATGTTGTTGGCATAATCGTAGCTAACCTCCAGCCCCAGAGCTTGCCCCAGGTACCAGGTAAGGGGTAGGTAGGTAATATCGTTATAAAGCAGCAGAGGGTAGCGGGAACGAGCCACCGCTACCTCTCCCCCGTTGATATACATGCTGATATTCGCCAGCTCCGCTTCCACACGGCGTCCTACTACCTCAGGGGAGGTAGCTGTAGCCTGGGCAGTGATACTGCTCCCCCAAAGAATAAAAATGAGCAGCCAAAGGGATAAGATATACCATCGGTTGGGGCGATGCATAGTTAACCTCCGCTTTCCGGTTCTTCTTCGTCTTCCTCATCCGCCGCTTCGTCCTCGTCAGAGATAACTATAATAACTTCCTCTGGCTCCTCCTCAGGGGTTTCCGCTTCCTCCTCCTCCGGTTCATCCCCTAAAGGTACCGTGCTCTCAGGATCTTCTATTTCATCTTCCGGCGCCTCGTACTCCTCCGGCTCTTCCTCTTCCTCAGGCACCTCGTATGCCTCCGGATCATCCTCTTCCTCTTCGTAGCCACCGCCGGAGGAAACCGAAGTGGCAGGAAGAGTTTCCTCCACATAATCCCAAATACCTGTCCGTTCGTAGTTTTCCACCGTGCGGCGCCAGATATCGGAGCGCAACCATTCGTATTCCCGCACCCAGGACTCGTGAAGATGCTCTTGAACATAGGCGTAACGCTCTTCCGGCGGGAAGAGAGCCTCGGCTACCGCTTCTAGGCTTTCTTCAAAGCGCAGAATATAATAAGCTAAGCCTTTGTATTTAAGCCCATCCCCCACCAGAGTGACAGCGTGGATCTCTTCGTGAAGGCACTTCATACCCGAATAGGCCAGGGAGGTTAGGGTGCCGATAGGGATATTGGTGGTTACCATGGAAACTGCCTGAGCCAGGAGCACCGGTATCCGGGTGACGCTATACTCGGCAGCGACAATTTTCTTTATTACTGCCTCTAAGAAAATATGTTGCCGTTGAATACGGCCGATATCGGCATCGGTATCGTTGCGGTAACGGACAAAGTGCATAGCTTGTTCGCTGTTTAAGTGGTTCACCCCTGCCGGTATGTTGATATAAAGGTCTTGATAAGGGTCGTTGTAGTAAAGGGGATCGGGACCCACATCGAGAGTCACCCCATCGATAGTATCCACTAGGCCGACAAAACCTTCGAGATTAATGACGATATAACCAGCTAAAGGAATGTCCAACAGGCGGGAAACCGCATTGGTGGAAAATTCCGGTCCCCGATAGTTATAAAGGTGGCTGATTTTATCGTAGGTGGAGACTTCCGGCAGCCAAATCATGGTATCCCTGGGGATAGAGATAAGGGAAATAGCCCCACCGTCGGAAGGGACAGAAACCACGAACATGGTGTCGGAACGCCCTGCATCCCACTCCCTTTCATCTACTCCCATAACCAAAACATTAGTGCGGTTAGTTAATTCTGCCAGCTCTTCGGGAACCACCATGGCAACAGTTGGCAGCTCGGGATCGTAAGGGGTAGTAGGCACCCACGGTTTGTTGGCAGTTTCGTAGATGCTGCCGATAAAAAAGACGGCGGTTGCCACCGAAGTTACTAGTACCGCCATGGTAGCAATTAAGATAGCCGTACGCCAGTTAAAACCCAAAAAACTACCCCTGGAGGGCGCCGAGCGGTTGCGTGGGGGTGATGGGGGACGCTTATTATTAGCTGAAAATTTGCGAAAAATAGACAAAAGGGATCACATCCTTAGAACAGCTACATATATTTACTATTGTTATTTTAGACGTTTTACACAAGTAAAAAGTTCGCTATGGAAAATATTTTTTTAGAAAGACCTAGCGGTGCGCCGCTCCAATCAGCTCCGCCAAGCAGGCAACTTTATGGTATTGACAATACTCCCCAAGCCCCTGGATAACTTCCACCGTTGCCCGGGGGTTAACCAAATTGGCCGTGCCAATAGCCACTGCGCTGGCGCCGGCAAAAATAAATTCCAGAGCATCTTCCCAGGTGGTAATACCGCCCATACCGATAATAGGCAAAGAGCACGCCTGGTAAACTTGATAAACCATTCTTAAAGCGATGGGGCGAATCGCCGGACCTGAAAGACCGCCGAAGGTAGCTTGGAGAATAGCCTGACGCGTCTGAATATCTATAGCCATCCCCAGCACGGAGTTGATAAGTGATATTCCGTCCGCACCAGCTTCCTCCACCGCCTTAGCGATAGGAGCAATATCGGAAACATTAGGGGTAAGTTTAATAAAAAGAGGCAAATCGCAGACTTCGCGCACCGCTCGGGTAACCAGGGCGGCGCTTTCGGGCAAAGAAGCGAACAACAACCCATTTTCCACATTAGGGCAGGAGATATTTACCTCCAAGGCAGCTATACCCGGTTCCTGGTTGAGACGTTCGGCTAAGGTGGCATATTCGGAAACCGTATGCCCGCTAATGTTAACAATAATAGGCAAATCGCCAAACTGCCGGAGCTGAGGCAGAGTTTCCCGGAGGAAATGCTCTAAGCCGGCATTCATAAGCCCAATAGAGTTAAGCATCCCGGCGGGAGTCTCCACCAAGCGGCGACCTGGGTTCCCCTCTCGGGCTTCCAAAGTTAGCGCTTTGGTGGTTAAGGCCCCCAGGGCGGTGATATCCATGTAGGGAGCAAACTCCACGCCGTAACCGAAGGTGCCAGAAGCGGTGGTAACAGGGTTTTTCAGACGCAAAGGGCGCCTAGTGCCCAGGGTAACTGCCAGATCCGGGGTGACACCAGCTTGAGCAGGGCTATTAGACATCGAAACAAACCTCCCCTACCGCAAAGGCAACTCCTTCTTGACAAAGGAGAGCGTAGCGCCAACCTTCGCCCTCTTGCACCCGAATGGTGCAACCGAGGCAAGCCCCCAGACCACAAGCCATATGGCTCTCCATAATCAGCCACCCGGAAAGCCCCGCTGCCGCTGTTATGGTCTGCACTGCCTGCAACATCCCCTTAGGACCGCAGGTATAAATATAGTCGAAGTGATGGGAGTGTAGGAGTTTATCGTGAAAATCGTCCACCACCCGCCCCAGGCGACCGGCGCTGCCATCGTCGGTGGTCACGAAGTAGGGAACCCCTGCCTGACGGAATTCTCCCAGCATGAGAAGCTGCCCCCGGGTGCGAGCGCCTAAAAATAAGGTGACCTTATGCCCTTTCTGCAGTAAAGTTTTGGCTAAAGGGAAGAGGGGAGGTATGCCAATCCCACCGGCGACCAGAGCCACGCTTTGTTGCCCGGTAGGTGGCATGGGGTATGGCTGCCCCAAAGGTCCCAGCAAATCCAGCCTTTCCATAGCCTGCAATTGACTGAGATAAGCCGTACCTCGCCCTACTACCTGATAGTAGAGGCTACAGGTGCCGTGTTCTTCATGCCAGGAAGCCACGCTGATGGGGCGACGTAACAGAGGGTCGTGGCTCAAGAGGGGACGGGTAAGAAGATGTAAAAATTGACCTGGCTTAAGGAGGGAGACCAGCTCCGGAGCATGGAGGGTGAGACGCCACAGCTCCGGATAAGGAGAACCCCTATCCGAACAAGGTGCAAGCTGCTGCAAAGGGTGGGGAATAGGTTCCGGAAAGAGCCTGTCGTTGGCATAGACGGTAGCTTTATACTGCATATTTTACCCCCATTTCGCCAGCGCGGCGATAACAAAATTCTAATTATATGACGCGACCTATTTGCCCACTCGCTCCATTAATAGACAACGGTTGTTTATTTTAAATCCAGTTCAAGCGTTCTTGCAAAGAGATAGGCGGTATAAACTCGGTGCTTTGGAAAAAAGAGAGGCAACGCCAGAAGCAAGTTACCGTATCCAGAGAGGTAAAGTAGCGAACATCGTGCTCCACGGCACAACGGCGTATAATAAAGCCGTCCCTCTGGGGATCTCGCCCTTTGGAGACCGTATTGATGACTAAATCCACCAAGCCACTGCTGATGACATCTAAAACCGAAGGGGTGCCCAGGTTCATTTTGTGGACTAGGGTGACTTCCACCCCCACTGCTTCCAGGTCGACGGCGGTGCCGGGGGTAGCATAGATTTCGTATCCTTCTCGCCAGAGCAGCTTGATAAGGGGAATGGCTTCCTTGCGGTCTCGGTTGGCTATGGTGGCTAAAAGGGCTTTATTCTTCCCAGGCTTCCAACCGGAAGCCCAAAAGGCACGTGCCAGCGCTTCCTCCCGGCTAATCCCCATGCCGATAACTTCCCCGGTGGACTTCATTTCCGGTCCTAAGCCAATCTCCACCCCGCGTAGCTTACTCCAGCTAAAGACCGGGGCTTTAACGGCACTGAAGCCATTTTTATGCCAGAGATCTCGGGTAATCCCCTGCTGCCGCAAGCTCTGGCCTAAGGCAACCTTGGTGGCGACCCGTACCATAGGCAGCCCGGAAACCTTAGATAAAAAGGGGACGGTGCGGGAGGATCTGGGGTTAACTTCCAGGATATAAAGCTTCTCCTCATGGGCGACAAACTGGATATTGATTAAGCCTTTGACTTGCAGGGCTAGGCTGAGCTTTTTAGTAGCTTCCACGACCTCCTCAATCAGCCAGGGTTCCAGGTCAGACCAGGGGTAAACTGCCAGGGAGTCCCCGGAATGAACACCGGCGCGCTCGATATGCTCCATGATCCCTACCACTACTACATGCTCCCCGTCGGCAATAGCATCTACCTCTAACTCTTTCCCAGGGATGTAGCGGTCGATCAGTACCGGGTGGTTAGGAGTGATTTTCGCTGCTTCCTCTAAAAAACCCTCCAATTCTTCGGGAGAACGACATATTTCCATCCCCCGCCCGCCCAGCACATAGGAGGGGCGCACCAAAACCGGGTAACCGATAACTTCCACTGCCTGATAGGCCTCCGCCAGGGAACGTACCCCCCGAGCGGGAGGGCGTGCCAGAGCAAGCTCCTCCAGCATGGCTTCGAAACGAGCGCGGTCTTCCGCTAAGTCGATGGTATCCAAAGAGGAGCCGAGGATGGTAAAACCAGCTTCGTGAATGGCTGATGCTAAGTTGATGGCCGTCTGTCCGCCAAACTGGACTAGCACCCCCACCGGTTGCTCCCGCCAAAGGATATCCAAGACCTCTTCTTCTTGCAGTGGTTCAAAAAATAGGCGGTCGGAGACGTTAAAATCGGTGGAAACGGTTTCGGGGTTGTTGTTGATCATTACCGCTTGGTAGCCAGCTTCCTGTAAAGCCTGAGCGGCATGCACCGAGCAGTAGTCGAACTCCACCCCCTGACCGATGCGGATAGGACCAGAGCCGATAACTACCACTGTCTGGTTGCCTAAAGGGACTAACTCGTCATACTCTTCGAAGGTGGAGTAGTAGTAGGGAGCTTCCGAAGGGTAGAGCCCGGCGCAGGTATCTACCATTTTGTAGACACGCTTTAAACCCCAACCTTCCCGGGTTTGGCGTACCTGCTCCTTACTACTCCCGGTCAGCCTAGCTATTTCGCTATCGGCAAATCCCAGGCGCTTCGCCTCCCACAGAAGGTCACGGGTAAGAGGTTGTTGCTGTATAATTTGTTCCATAAGGCATATCCGGTTTATTTCCTGAATAAAGAAGGGGTCGATTTGGGAAGCCTCCCCAATTTCGGCCAGGGTAACCCCGCGGCGCAACGCTTCCATCATCAGGAAGAGGCGCAGGTCGTTCCCTTCGGATATCCCCTCCTGGAGCTCCTCGGTGCTGTAAGCGGCAATATCCTGGCTGTAGAGAGCCTCATACCCTTGCTCCAAGGAGCGTACCGCTTTTTGCAGCGCTTCCGGAAAGGAGCGACCAATAGCCATAACTTCGCCGGTAGATTTCATTTGGGTAGAGAGTTTACGGTTGGCGATACGAAATTTATCGAAAGGCCAGCGGGGAACCTTGCAGACGATATAGTCGATAGCCGGTTCAAAGCAAGCCGTGGTGTGTCCGGTTATGGGGTTGGTTATTTCATCCAGAGTGAAACCCAGGGCAATAAGGGAGACGACACGGGCAATGGGATACCCCGTGGCTTTGGAAGCCAGCGCCGAGGAGCGGGAAACCCGGGGGTTAACTTCAATGACATAATACTCTCGACTCTGGGGATTGAGCGCAAACTGGACATTGCACCCCCCTTCAATACCCAAAGCCTGGATGATGGCGATGGCGGCATGGCGCAGCATGGTGGCATCCTGATGGTCTAAAGTTTGCGTGGGGGCGACGACAATGGAATCTCCGGTGTGAATCCCTAAGGGGTCGACATTTTCCATAGAACAGATAGTCAGGCAGGTATCGTTTTTATCTCGCACCGCCTCGTACTCAATCTCTTTCCAGCCCTGCAGAGAGCGCTCTAAGAGGCATTGCTGGATAGGGCTGGCTGCTAAGCCGATGGGGAGCATCTCCTTAAGTTCCTGGGCACTATAACAAAAACCGCCGCCAGTACCTCCCAGGGTAAAAGCGGGGCGGATGATTAAGGGGTAACCTAGCAGTTCGGCTAAGGGGAAGGCTTCTTCCAGGGTCTGCACGGTGTAACTTTCCAACACCGGCTGCCCTACCTGTTGCATGCACTCTTTAAAAAGCTGCCTATCTTCGGAACGACGAATAGCTTCCAGAGGGGTGCCCAGCAGCTCCACGCCATAACTCTCCAGAGTGCCATCGTTACCCAGTAGTAAAGCCATATTCAAACCAATTTGCCCCCCTAAAGTGGCTAAAAGGCCTTGGGGACGCTCCTTGGCGATAATCTGGCGAATCAACTCTGGGCTGAGAGGCTCTAGGTAGGTGCGATGAGCCACTTCGGGATCGGTCATGATGGTGGCAGGGTTGCTGTTGACTAAAACAACCTCGACTCCTTGCTCCTGCAAGACGCGACACGCCTGGGTGCCTGCGTAGTCGAACTCTGCTGCCTGACCAATGACAATCGGACCGGAACCGATAACAAGAACCTTTTTGAGGCGGAGATCCTGGGGCATAACTCATCTTCCCCTTTCATATTCGGCTTAGGAACCTACTTTCCGAATATAGCTCCAAAAAGCACGGCACTCCTCCGTTTGGTCTAAGGTGAGCCGAGAGCAGTCGGGTAGGTATTGCAACGACCAGAGGGGTAAGCTACGGTGCCACATCCCTTCGACGGTACCGTCGTGCAGTTCGCGGTGGCTCACTTCCAGCTGGGTACCTAAAAGGCTGGATTCAAGCACGGCGTAGCCATGGTTTTGACTGGTGATATGCATAGGCTCCAGGGTGGCATCCCCCAAGGTAACCGGCGGCAGCGTTTGCACGGTATAATTACTGCCCCGGTGCCCGCAAGGCATACGGTAGCAATCCCCCCCCAGAGCCAGTGCCAACAGGAGGTGCCCCAAGCCAAAGGCGTAAACTGGGAGGCAAGTAGTCAGCTGCTGCAACTCCGGCAGCAGGTGGCGATAGACGCCAGGATCCCCGGGACCGTCGGAGATGATGAGAGCCGTGCATTCCGAAGGTAAATGGCTGGCAACTGGTTGGGTCGCAGGGATAACCACCAGAGGATACTCCAAGCGTTTTAGCTCTTGACAGATAGCTGCCGCCGCACCTAAGTCGAGAACGGCTAGTGGCGGGAGGTCAGATTTAACTGCGACTGGCTCCTCCTCCCATGAGGTAGGAGTTAGTGGCAGAGCTGCCTCGGGGTAAGACACAGGAGGCTGGCTATCTGGAGCGCCTACTACACCCCTTACTTCACCTGAGATGCGGATATGCTGGGTAACCGCCCGGGTATCTACTTCGCTGAGCAAAGGGATACCCTGAGTGGCAAGAAAGGCGGGCAAGGAAGAAGTTGTCAGATGATGGCTGGGGTGCGAACAGCTTTCCCGCACCACCACCGCCTGAGCGTACCCTTGGGCTCCGGCGGGAGGAGCCACGCCGTAGTTGCCGATAAGGGGGTAAGCAAAGACAAGGATTAACCCTGCCGAACAGGGGTCGCATATATATTCGTAATAGCCGGACATATGGGTGATGATGACCACCTCACCCGGGGTGGGATGAGCTACAGCTTGGTGCAGTTTGCCGCGAAAGCAGGTGCCATCTGCTAACTGTAAAATGCCGTCGATGGATACTCTCCTCCTTTATTACGCCCTCTTAAGCTAAACTGGGGTGGGCATATAGCTTCCCGCGAACGATGGTCATCACCGGCCAACCGGTGAGAGTCCAGCCCAGGTAGGGCATATTTTTTCCTTTAGACTTAAGGGCGGTAGCTGCAATCTCCTGGGTTAGTTGCAAGTCTAAAACAGTGATATTCGCGCTACTGCCTGGGGTGAGACTGGGAGGGGTTAAGCCTAGGATCTGGGCAGGTCCGGTGGTGAAAGCGGTTATCATGCGCTCTAAGGAGAGTTCTCCCCTGCTGACCAATCGGCTTAAGATCAGAGCTACGGCAACATCCAGCCCGGAAATACCAAAAGCCGCTCCGTCGAAATCCATACGTTTATCGTCTAAGTGGTGGGGTGCATGGTCGGTGACAATAGCATCGATCACCCCTTCCCGAAGCCCCACCAGCAAAGCCTGGCGGTCTTCCTCGGTACGTAAGGGTGGGTTAACTTTGGTGTTACTGTCGTAGCCGCTCTCCGCCACCATTTCGTGGGTTAACAGCAAATGGTGTACGGTCACTTCGCCGCTGGCTTTGATGCCCCGCTCCTTACCCTGACGCAGTAGCTCCACCGTGCCAGCGGCAGAAAGGTGCGCCAGGTGGATTTGCCCGTCCACCAGTTTAGCCAGTTGCAAGTCCCGGTAAGCCATAATCTCCTCCGCCGCGGCGGGGATACCTTTAAGCCCTAGCCGAGTGGAGACAGCGCCGTGGTGCATAACTCGACCTTCGCTGAGATAAGGGTCTTCCAGGTGACTGATCACCGGCACCCCCAACATGGAGCTATACTCTAAAGCGTTACGCATAACCTCGCCGTTGATGACCGGGCGACCATCATCAGAAAAAGCGACTACCCCAGCCTGGCGCAGCTCGACCATTTCGCTGAGCTCGTATCCTGCTTCCCCTTTGGTAATAGCTGCTATCGGCCAGACGATAGCGCCATTGGCATGAGCCGCCTGTTGTTTAATAAACTCCACCACACTGCGGTTATCGCAGATAGGGTAGGTGTTGGGCATACAGCATATTTGGGCAAAACCCCCTGCCAAGGCTGCCTGGCTGCCACTAGCGATATCCTCTTTGTATTCATAGCCGGGTTCACGCAAATGCACATGCATATCGATAAAACCGGGAGCCAGAACTAGCCCTTGGCAGGAAACTACCCGTTCCCCAGCCAGAGGGGGGAGGTTATTCCCTACCTGGACAATTTTATCTCCCTGAAGGCGCACATCCCCAACAGCATCCAGCCCCTGCTGGGGGTCTAGCAGACGCCCCTTTTGCAAGAGAAGGGAGGGGGAAAAGCTGGTTAGCTCCCCGGCAGCTTCCTGGTAGTTGGGAAAGACCGTCAAGCTCAGCTTACTCATCCCGTGCCACCTCCCCCACCAGTAGATGGAGTAGCGCCATGCGGATAGCCACTCCATTGGTTACTTGCTCTTCGATTAAAGACTGGTCGCCATCGGCGATGTCGCTGCTTATTTCCACTCCCCGGTTCATCGGTCCCGGATGGAGCACTAAGGCGCCCGGCTTGGCTAAATTAAGGCGGCGCTGGTTTAAGCCCCAGCCAGCATGATACTCCCTAATGCTGGGAAAGAGTCCTTTATGTTGCCGCTCCAGTTGTAAGCGCAGGACATTAATGACATCTGCTTCGGCTAAAGCAGTATCGGCATCATAGCTAACCTCCACCCCCAAAGAGCGAACTTCGACAGGTATTAAGGTTTTCGGACCGCACACAGTTACCTTAGCGCCAAATTTGGTCAGCGCCCAAATATTGGAACGTGCCACTCGGCTGTGGGCTACATCCCCCAGAATAACCACCCTTTTACCAGCAACGGAGCCTAGCTGGTCGCGAATGGTAAAAAGATCCAGCAAACCTTGGGTGGGGTGTTCGTGCATACCGTCGCCGGCGTTGATGACGCTGCAGGAAAGATGCTGCGCTAGAAAATGCGGGGAGCCGGAAGAGGAGTGGCGCACAACTAAAACGTCACACCCCATCATGAGAATCGTACGGGCAGTATCCAGCAAAGACTCCCCCTTAACCACGCTGGAGGTGGCGGTGGTGATATTGATAACATCGCCACCTAAATATTTACCTGCCAACTCGAAGGAGGAACGGGTGCGGGTGGAAGGCTCATAAAAAAGGTTGATAACCACTTTACCCTTCAAGGAGCTTTCCTTCTTAACGGGAGATTGCACCAGCTCCTTCATGCTGCGGGCAGTAGCCAAAATAATATCCATCTCCTGGGTGGAGATTTCTTCCAAACCTAAAATATCTTTACGCGGTAACCGTCGCAAGGCTATTCCCCCCTATCGCTGGACTGCCGTGGCACAAAAAAATACCGATTCCGTAAAAATATCACGGAAGCGGTAGTGACGGCAGGCCTGACCACATATGTCCTTAAACCCCCTTGCAAAATTTTTGGTCGCAAAGGTTATATCTCGGGAATTATAACCACCCGCCGTTAGAATGTCAACTGTCGTTTTTTGTCGGAGATACCACGAGAGGCTGAAGACAAAGTCTTCAGCCTCTCACCTTTAAGAGTGCGCTCTTCGGCGAATTAAGTTATGTTCTTGCCATTAAGTTTGCTTTTTACCGGGTATGTGATGCCAAAAAGCGGTTACTTTTGTCCCTTTAAGGTAATTTAGGTAGGAAACAACAAACCTGAAACCGGCTTTTCAAAGTTTAAACTGTCTGATTAATTGCTCTAAAACAGAAGATTGTCCACTTAATTCTTCTGAGGCAGCAGCCTGTTCCTCAGCAGTCGCACTGTTTTGTTGGGCGATTTGGGCTACTTTGTTGATACCGGACATAATCATGGCAAAACTCTCGGTGGTTTCATGGGTAATACGAGAACCCAATTGGGCTTTCTCGATAGAGTTTTCGACTAAAGAAGCGGTTTTACTAGCGGCTTCCGCGCTTCTGGCAGCAAGGTTACGAACTTCCTCCGCTACCACGGCAAAGCTCTTACCATATTCACCGGCTTTGGCCGCTTCAATCGAGGCATTTAACGCCAAGATGTTTGTTTGGATAGCTATGTCGTCAATTAACTTCATAGCCATTTTTATATCCTCGTTGGCCTGGTTTATATCCTTAACAGCAACGGTCATTTCCTTCATTTGGCGGTTCCCTTTTTCGGTGTTTACCAAGATGTTGCTTTCAATAACCGTAGTTTGCTCCATAGCGCCTTGCGCCAGAAATTGGGCACCGTCTGCCACCATCTTCGCACCGGAAGATACATTCGAGGATGAGCTATTGACTTCGGCCATAGTATGGTTTAACTGGCGGATATGATTATTAATGGAGTCTTTAATAAGGACAAAATCCCCTTGGAAATTATATACGCTTTCAGTTGCCAGATCCCCCTCGGCAATATACTGCAGTTGTAAGTTTATTTCACCCACATATCCCCGCAGTTGCTCATACGCCTGTTCTAATGCCCTAGCCAGAACACCAATTTCGTCGGAGGAGCGGATACCGATGGTGGATGTGACGGAGGACAATATATCTAAATCTCCGTTACGTATTTTATCTGCAAAAACGCCTATTTTCATCAGCGGTCTACTCACCGCAAAGATATTGAAGAGAATAACCAGTAAGATACATACGATACCGCATATGATCCCAGCCCATAGCACCATGTTCATCATAGCCCGTTGTTCCGCCAGGGCACTGTCGATGCTTATGCCCGTGAACAACATGCCAATAACAGTGCCATCAACTATAAGGGGCGAATAATGGGCATAGTATTCATGTCCGAACAGGGTGATGGGCGCCGAGTATTCTTTTCTCTGGTGTATAACTATGTTGACGACAGCAGGGCTCGCTGTGGTACCCACGACGCGGCTACCTGTTTCATCGAAGAGGGTAGACATTAAGCGCGTGTCTCCGTCAAAAATTGTCGCTTCACAGTTGCTTAATTCTTTGATCTCTTCGACATATTTGGGATTTGACAAATCGTGACCGCAGGTGAGCGCTCCCAGGATATTTCCTCGATCATCGGTTATGACAGCGCTCCCCCGTGTGGACAAGCCCACGACAGTTCCCTTTTCGATGGTACTCATACCTCTACCTGTGTTGAGTGCAGTGGTAAGCGCTTTTTGGTTCAAGACAACATCGTCTTTCAAAGGGTCGTGCATCCGTGCAATTACAGCCCCACTTACATCGCATACCGTAACTAAATCCAAATCCCAAGCCAACTCCAAGAGAGCTTCCCGGAGCTGCCCATAGTCTTTATCGATTACTGCCGAGACAACTTTGGGCGACCGGGCTATAATTTCCGCATTGATCAAGGCGCTGGATTTAAGAATCTCCAACTCCTTAGTAAAGGAGTAGTTACTTGCCCTGGCGTCTTCTGCCACCAGCTCAGTTACCAAAACATCACTCTGGACAGATACAATATATACGATGACTCCGATAATCACGGCGATCATAAGCGATACTATGAGGGACACTTTCAGACCCAGACTCTTGATGCTCATTAACACACCTTCTTTCCAAATAGTGTTCCATTACTACTCTGATAGATGGGGGCTACCCGCCCCCAAACCCCTGGATGCTCCCACCCCACGCACATGTGCGCGGGGACCCCGCGCTACGGCAGGCAAAGCCCGCCTGCGCTTACAGGAGCTCCGCTCCTGCGCCCCGGTTCCCGTGGCGAATAGACGCGCGCATCTGTCATTTTTTGGGTGAACGCAGTTCATGCGCGTCTATAGCAATTAACGTCACTACTCATTGATGGTGGTCTTCGGCAATTTATTACGTCGACATATTACTCGTACCCAATATTTAACGAGCCCTATTGTTTTTTACCATAGACCAGTATACAGATATCTTCATATATCTGTTGCAAGCTGAAGGTCTGACTTTGCAGTTCGATAGCCGCCGCTGCCGACTCCTCGGATATAGCCGCACTGGACTGTGTCGCTTTCTCCATCTCGGACATGGCAAGATTGATTTGCTGGATGCCCCGGGACTGTTCCTCCGAAGCAATGGATATTTCACTTAAAAGTTCCGCCGTTTTCCGGGCTTTTTCCCCTACGGCGTCCATTATTTGGCTCACAGAATTCGAGTCATCCACACTCTTTAGGGTAAGCGCATTGTTATTTTTAATAATAGCGTCAGTATCATTGGCCATCTGGGCGCTCTGTTGCGCCAGGGAACGCACCTCCTCCGCCACTACCATGAAGCTTCGACCCGCCTCACCGGCGCGAGTAGCTTCCACTGAGGCGTTGAGCGCCAAGATATTGGTCTGAAACGATATAGATGAAATGGTCGAGACTATTTTGCCGATCTCAGATGAACTGGCGCTTAGCTCGCTCATACTTTTGATCAGCTCTTCCGCGTGACCCAAGGCTTCTAACATGGTTATGCCAGCTTCATTAGCCAGTTCCTTGGCTAGGAAAGTGTTTTCCACGGTCTGTAAGATCATGGACGCTGTCTGGTTCATGGTGGCAGATGTTTCCTCAATAGAGGCAGCTTGCTCCGAACTGGCTTCAGCAAGGGAATTTGAAGCATCCGAGAGTTCGTTGGCGGCGCTGCCAATATTATCA
This sequence comes from Symbiobacteriaceae bacterium, assembly GCA_009779515.1. GTDB lineage: Bacteria > Bacillota > JAAYKD01 > JAAYKD01 > WRDA01 > WREE01. The sequence goes on along the minus strand of WREE01000001.1, from coordinate 16,896 downwards.
TTGACTTCCCGCAACTTTTCCGTGGCATTTATCAGAGGCTTGCTAATGAGATCGGATATGTAGAAGGCGAGTAACATGGATATGACAACCCCAGCGATGACAATGACGAATGAAACAATGCGCAGCGTTGATGTTATTTTGATGGTTTCGTCTGCATGTCTTATGGAAGACGCTTCCACCGCAGAAACCAAATTATGAACAGCTGTCAGGGCATCTGCACTGTATAATATCCCAGCTTGCGTTAGGTTAGTTCGTTTCGAAAAGCACGACAAGAAACTAGCAATGTTCCCTCGATAAGCCTCGAGAGCTTCCAGCATGGCGGTAGAGGTATCGATGTTGTACTGCAGAGCGCTTCCATCACGAAACTCTGTTAAAATAATAACAGTTTCTTCGAGAAACGCCATATCTTCATAGATGCGCGAGATATCGAGAGACCGAAACATTAGTTCAAATGAAGCCCCAATAGCATTAAGTCTATTGGAAATGTCCACGCCCTGTTCCACGCGGTCGACGCGACGAATCCGAGCCGCTTCGTCAATATCTTGATATGCTTCCTCCCGGGAAAGCTCCATTTGATAATCTAAAACACCTGCACTTTGGTTGGTGAGTACTCGCTGATTGTTGTGAGCTCCCTCGATGATCGCATCCAGCTCTTGGCTAAGAGCAAGAATTTCATTTATGTTTTTACTCCATATGTTTATGCTATTGGATACCGCATCCACTTCAGGTCGATAGACAGCCAATTCCCGATGATCGGCAATATAGGTTTTCATTTGCTGAAGCACGAGCTGACTGGAGGAAATATTCGTTAAAATACTGTCAAACTCCCTTTTATCAAAAGAAAAGTTGATGATATTGACCCCAGCGTTCGCCTGCGAAAAATCATCTACTAAACTAGTGCCCAGGGCTTGCATCTGCATCTCATAACGCATCGTATAAGCGTTGGCGTTGGTAGACAGGTTGGAAATGACTACAAAAACGGAAAACGCGAGAATCACTAGCGTTATTATGCCGAAAGACAACAGAATTTTGTGACTGATTTTGAGATTTTTCATAGATGAATTTTGCTCCTTATTAAAATTTTCGGAAGCGGTAAAACCATTTTACAGTATTTTTGTAGACATTTCAACATTTTTTAAAATTTCAATTTTTTACCGCGTAAGAATAAATATCTAAGGTGCATAGCGATAACAATATTTTGTAAATCATCAAAGATAATTATATATATTTTCAATTTCTTTATCATATCCCTGTAATCTTGCTCGTCGTGATCTTCCGCTAACAAACCCCCAAAACCACAAAGCCGTTAGAGAGCGTATGGCTCTCTAACGGCTGAGGCTGAAGACAAACCGGTTTCAGGTGGTTACTTATCTTCCCGACGCACATAAGAGGTATGCAGCAACTCGTGGGCTTTTTCCCCGTAAGGCACCCCAATATACTCAGCATACATAGTGAGCATGGCTTGGTTTTCGTAGGAGCGGCGGATAGTTTTGGCGCTGTCGATAGCGTATAACCCTGCGGCGCGACGGCGCAGGATTTCCATATTGCCTTTGGTGTAGGGCTGCCCACCGCCACCGATACAGCCGCCGGGGCAGGCCATAACTTCGATGATATGGTATTCCACTTCTCCGGACTGCACCTTTTGGAGCAGCTCTCGGGCGTTAGCCAAACCGTTGGCAATAGCCACCCTGACTTTGGTGTTGCCAAAAGGTATTTCGGCTTCGCGCACTCCGTCGACACCCCGCAGCATTTGAAACTCCACAGCTTGTAAATCTTCGTCGGTAACCATTTTGTAGGCGGTGCGTAAAGCTGCCTCTAAAACCCCGCCGGTGGTGCCAAAGATATCGGCAGCGCCGGTGCTGTCGCTTAAGGGGTTATCATACTCTTCATCGGGGAGGGAGAGGAATTCGATACCGGCTTCCCGAATCATACGCGCTAGCTCCCTGGTGGAGAGGACAATATCTACATCGGAATGCCCTTTGGATGAAACCAGCTCCGGACGAGCCGCTTCAAACTTTTTCGCCAGGCAGGGCATAATCGAAACCACGACAATGTCTTGGGGGTCGACGCCGGCTTTTTCGGCGTAGTAGCTCTTAATGAGAGCGCCCATCATCTCCATGGGTGATTTACAACTGGAAGGGACATCCAGCAAATCCGGGAACTGATGCTCAAAGAATTTAATCCAGGCAGGGCAGCAACTGGTGAGTAAAGGCAGCTTGCCACCGTGCTGGAAGCGGTGAACAAACTCGCTGGCTTCTTCCATGATGGTGACATCGGCGGTGAAGTTAGTGTCCATGACCTTGGCGAAACCTAAACGACGCAGAGCCGCCGCTAGCTTGCCGGTGATTACCGAGCCTGGCTCCATGCCAAACTCTTCCCCTAACGCCACCCGGATAGCAGGAGCGGTTTGAGCGATAACCACTTTACCGGGAGCCTGCAGTAGCTTCCAGACCTCTTCAGTGGCATCCACTTCCGAAAGAGCACCGGTAGGACAAACGGAAACGCACTGTCCACAGAAGGTGCAGGTGGTTTCGATAATCGGCTTGTTGAAAGCAGTGCCCATGGTGGTCTCGAAGCCGCGCCCGATAGCGGAGTAGACCCCCACACTCTGGATAGAGTTGCACATGGTTTCGCAACGGCGGCAGAGAATACATTTGTCCGGGTTGCGGACAATGGAGAAGCTTTCGATATCTTTAGGGTGGGAAGAGACAGCTCCCTTGTATTTAATGCTGCGAATCCCCATATCGGCAGCCATCTGTTGCAGCTGACAGTTACCGTTACGTTCACAAATTAGACAGTCGCTGGGGTGGTTGGAAAGAAGCAGTTCCACCATGGTGCGCCGCGCACGGATTGCTTTGAGAGAATCGGTGCGCACAACCATACCTTCGTAGACGGTGGTGGAGCAAGCGGGAACTAAGCCGCGTCTGCCTACCACTTCCACCATACAGACACGGCAAGAGCCGACGCTGTTGCGGTATTGGAACTCATCGGAATTAAGATAGCAAAGGGAGGGGATATGCACCCCGGCTTGATGAGCTGCCGCCAATAAAACAGTGCCCGGCGCCACCGCGATAGCGGTACCGTTGATGGTTAGGTTAACCTTTTTTACTTCGTCATTATTATTCATGGCTCTTCACCTCCGTTAGTAGCGTATGATAGCTTTGGTGGGGCACTTATCGAGACAGATGCCGCACTTAACGCATTTATCGGGATCGATGGTGTGAGCAGCCCGCACCACACCGCTGATGGCATCTGCCGGGCAGTTACGGGCACAGACAGTACAACCAATGCACTTATCTGCCACTACGGTGAAGGTGAGCAGTTCGGTGCAAGCTAAAGCTGGGCAACGATGCTCCTCCACGTGGGCAATATATTCATCTTTGAAATAACGCAAGGTGGAGATAACCGGGTTAGGCGCCGTTTGCCCTAAACCACAGAGGGAACAATCTCGAATGATGTCCCCCAACTCCTGGAGATCGACAATATCTTTGTTCGTCCCTTTACCGGTGGTAATACGCTCCAGCATTTCGTAGAGTCGCTTGGTGCCAATACGACACGGGGTGCAGCGACCGCAGGATTCATCTACGGTAAACTCCAAGAAGTATTTGGCAATATTAACCATACAGTCGTCTTCGTCTAGAACGATCATCCCTCCCGAGCCCATCATGGAGCCTGCTTGGGTGAGAGATTCGTAATCCACTTCGGTTTGCAGCAGAGCGGTGGGCATGCAGCCTCCCGAAGGACCGCCGGTCTGTACTGCCTTGAACGCCCGGTTGTTTTGAATGCCGCCTCCGATATGGTTGATGATATGGTCGAGGGTAGTCCCCATAGGGACTTCAATGAGCCCAATATTATTAATTTTACCTGCCAGAGCGAAGACTTTTGTCCCTTTGCTGCCAGCGGTGCCATATGAGGAGAACCATGCGGCGCCACGCAGCATAATGGCAGGTACGTTGGCGTAAGTTTCCACATTGTTTAACACGGTGGGTTGCCCCCAGAGCCCTTTCTCTGCCGGGTAGGGGGGACGCACCCGTGGCTCACCACGGTTACCTTCAATAGAAGATAGCAAAGCCGTTTCTTCCCCACACACGAAGGCACCTGCCCCCAGGTTTAAGCGGATGGAGAAGTTAAAGCCTGTGCCTAGAATGTTTTCTCCCAATAAGCCGAACTCTTCGGCTTGCTTGATAGCTGTTTGCAGTGATTGCACCGCCAGAGGATACTCGGCACGAACGTAGATAACCCCTTCTGCGGCGCCGATACTGTGCCCGGCGATAGCCATGGCTTCCAGCACGGAGTGGGGGTCGCCTTCCATAATGCACCTGTCCATAAAAGCACCGGGGTCGCCTTCGTCGGCATTACAAACCACATACTTGGGTGTAGCTGTATAGCTTTGGGTAAACTCCCACTTGGTGCCGGTAGGGAAGCCGGCACCGCCTCTCCCCCGCAAACCAGCCTGCTTAATCATCGCCACGGTGGCATCGGGTCCTATCTCCATGGCTTTAACTAATCCCTGGTAACCTTTGAGAGAGATATAGTCTTCGATATACGCCGGGTCTACTACCCCACAGTTACGCAAAGCGATGCGCACCTGACCCTGGAAGAAGGGGATATCTTCTTCTTGACGGCAGGGGGCTCCGCTGGCGGGGTGATGAAACATGAGGCGTTCCACATACTGGTGGTTTAAAATATGCTTTTGCACTATTTCGGCAGCATCGGTAGCTTTAACTTGAACATAAAAGGTGTTGTCTGGCTGGACTTTGAGCACCGGTCCCTGGGCGCAGTAGCCCATACAACCGGCAGGTACAACCTTAACCTCCTCGGCTAAACCGGCTTTTTGCAACTCTACCCTAAGCTGGGTAATGATATGGTCGCTGTCAGTAGATTTGCAGGCAGGTCCGCCGCAGACCAGAATATTCATTTTCTCGGCAGCGGGAATTCCCAGGGCTTCTCTTTCAGCCGGGGAAAGGCGTAGGGCGGTGCGAGGTGCCAGCTTGACTTGGAGCTCACGCAGCTCTTCAGGGCTTCCTATCCTTTTACTCATTGCTGCCACCTCCTTTAGCCATGCGCTGCATGTGCTCTTCAATGATACCGCGAACCTGCGAGGTTGTTGCCTTACCGTAAACCTTGTCTCCCACCAGTACTACCGGAGCCAGACTGCAGGCACCGACACAGCGCAGAGCATCCAGGGAGAAGAGGTTATCCGGGGTGGTTTCTCCGGCTTTAATCCCCAGCTCTTTCTCAAACTCTTGGAGGACGCCTCCTGCTCCCAGCACAAAACAGGCGGTTCCCATGCACAGAGAGATGGCGCATTGCCCTTTAGGCTCCATGGTAAAGAAGGAATAGAAAGAAACCACACCATACACCTGAGCGGCAGGAACATTCAGCCGCCGGGCAATATGAAGCTGTAGTTCTTCGGGTAGGTAACCATAGATGGTTTGTGCCTGGTGCAGGACAGTTACCAAGGCTCCCCGCAGGGAAGGAAGGTTATCGATATACTTATCGATCTCCCCATACTTCTCCGTCAGGCAGCTAGCACTTTGAGACATAGCAAAACCTCCTACAGGAGCAGTGCTCCCTTTTTTTGTGGATGCTTTTCCAAATTGGCTCCAAACGTGAGGTTCAATAATCGCTCAGATAACTATGATCGTGCTAATAATTATGCTATATGGGGGCTACCCGCCCCCAAACCCCAGACTCCCACCCCACGCACATGTGCGCGGGGACCCCGGGTCCCGTAGGAAAAGTTTGTTTGCACCTACAGGAACTACGTTCCAGCACCACGCGGTCGCGTGGCGAATAGACGCGAGCATTTATCATTTTCTGGGTGAACGCAGTTCATGCGCGTCTATTCTATACTAAAGTAAAAGAAAAGACAATACCAAAGGCTATCAAGAGAGGCTTTCTTGCTTGCCATTTTTTGGTATTGCCTAATTGGTACAGTCCAATTTTTATGTTCCGTGGTTATTGACACATTTGCTGCTTTAATTGTATAATAGGCGAGATATTATTAGCTAAAGGGGGGTAAAACGCCTTGTTCCTGCTTTATCTTCTCCTCTGGCTCCTTTTTTCCATGCAACTCTCCTGGCAGATTTTAACTGTAGGGTCTCTGGTTTCAGCGATGATTGCTTGGTTTGCTCATCGCTACCTGCGTTACCGTCCCAGATTAGCCGGACGCCTGTGGCGCAACCTCCGCTGGCTAGTCCTTTATGGTTTGGTTTTAGTGGCGGAAACGGGAAAAGCTACCCTGGCAGTTATCAAGATTGTGCTATCTCCTGATCCCAAGGCGATGCTGCAGCCTTGTCTATTGTATTTTAAAAGCGACTTGAAAAGTAATGCTGCCAAAGTGGTTTTAGCCAACTCCATTACCCTCACTCCTGGCACTTTAACGGTGGACTTAGACCACGATACCTTCTGTATCCACTGCCTAAACCCCAGTCTAGCCGAAGATATAGATAGCTCCATTTTTGTGCGCCTACTCAAACAGATTGAGCAGCAGATAGAGGGGGGACGTATGTGAACCTAAGTGTAGCCTACAACACTCTTTTTATCTTTAGTGCTACCCTGCTAGTCCTTTTAATTTTTATCAGCTTAATCCGAGCCATTTTGGGACCGCGTTTTACCGACCGGCTCATCGCCATCAACTTAATCTGCACCAAAGGCATTATCCTTATAGCTATTTTGTCCTGCCTGTTGGGAGAAGCCGCGATGCTGGATGTGGCCATTGTCTATGCCATGATCTCCTTCCTGGCAGTGGTAGTCCTTTCCAAATGCTATATCCTCCCCCACCATACTCGTCCGGTGAAGCTGGAAGATAGGCGGGAGGAAGTATGAGCTACCTCGTCTTTGCTCTTATCGCCCTCTTGCTAGTAGCAGGTTTGCTGGTCATCGCCGTGGCGGTCGTTGGTCTTTTTCGCATTAGCTATGTGCTCAACCGTATCCACGCGGCGGCTAAATGTGACACCTTTGGCATGGTTCTTACTTTTTCTGCTCTGATGTTTTACTACGGTTTTTCGGCAGCTTCTTGGAAACTCTTGCTGATTATTGTCTTTCTCTGGCTGTCAAACCCCGTATCCGCTCATCTGATAGCTCACTTGGAGGTAGCCAGTAACCCCCAGGTAACCAGCGAGTATGAGGTGATACACAAGTGATGTATTTAGAAATGGCCCTTTTGCTCTACTTAATTGTTGCGGCGGTGACGGTGTTCCTGCGACAGCGCCTCCTGGATGCGGTAATTATCTATGCTTCCTATAGCGTGGTCTTATCGGCTGTCTGGCTTTTGTTGTTAGCGCCGGATTTAGCCATCACCGAGGCGGCAGTAGCTACCGGTATCTCGGGTGTGTTGTTCTTCGTGGTGTTGAAAAGGATCCAAGCCATGGATGCCGAACACTCCTTGGACGAGGAGGTGTAGTCAAATGAATTTATTTTCATTAAGCGCCTGGCGTCACCGGCTGTTGCGCTACTACCCTCTGGTCGCCCTCTCTCTGACCGTGGGCATTACCGCTTTGCTTCTGGTCACCCTGGCTGCCTTACCGCCTTTGGGGGAAGTCGGCAACCCCAGCCACAACTTGGTCTCCTTGAAGTATATTGAAGACGGCTTGGGGGATACCGGTGCCTTAAACATTGTCGCCGGGATGATTTTAGATTACCGAGCTTTTGATACCTTCGGTGAAGCGTGTGTTCTTTTTACTGCCACCTGTGCGATAATTATCTTACTACGAAGCGATACCCCCGACGCCTACGATACCATGCTGCACCAAATGGAGGAGCCTCATACCAATATAATTTTACAAAGTGTTTCTTTCCTGCTGGTCGGCATCATGTTGGTTTTTGGTTGTTATGTCATCGCCAATGGGCATCTCTCCCCGGGTGGCGGCTTCTCCGGCGGTTCCATTTTAGGCGCTGCTTTAATATTGTATGTCAACAGTTACGGGATCCGCCGCGCCAGCCATTTTATCAACTTCACTATTTACCGACGCCTGGTCTCCTTTAGCCTTCTCTTTTATGCCGCTTTTAAAGGATATTCCTTTTTCATGGGGGCCAATCATCTCCCCAGTGGCATCCCTTTGGGCAAACCCGGAGACCTTCTCAGCGCCGGGTTAATTCTCCCCTTAAATATAGCCGTGGGATGTGTCGTTGCTGGCACGGTCTATGCTATCTACGTCCTTTTCAGTCAGGGGGAGATGCGTTAAATGTGGCTCTACCTGCGTGAAAACTATTACCAGATAACCGCCATGTTCCTCTTTGGCATCGGGTTATCCGCTCTCCTGTTAGACCGCAACTTAGTCAAAAAACTAATCGGTTTGAATATCTGCAACAGTGGTATTTACCTTTTCTTGGCTGCCCAAGGGTATATCCGGGGAGGAGCTGTGCCCATTGTCGCTGATGGCGTGCAACTTTATATCAACCCTGTTCCTACCGGGCTCATCCTTACCGGTATAGTTATTTCCGTTTCGGTTACGGCTTTTGCCTTAGCCCTGGTGGTTCGCTTATATAAACGTTACCAGACCTTAGATATCGACGAGTTAAGTAAACTGGTAGTTAAGGAGGGGATGTAGCCATTATCTTGGTCGAAAACTTCCCCTTCTTTTCTATCTTCCTCCCCATCTTCGCTGCCATTTTCTGTATGCTTTGGCATGAAAGATATGCTTGGCACTTTACCTTAGGGTCTACCGCCATCACCCTACTGCTTTCCCTAGCCACCTTAAACTATATCTATAGTAACGCTCTTAGTGTTACCTACCTGATGGGGCATTTTCCCGCTCCCTTTGGCAACGAAATTCGCTTTGGCGCCCTGGAAGCTTTCATGGCTTCCCTCTTTAGCGGCATCTCTCTGCTGACCATGTGGGGAGGTACGGCAACGGTACGCTGCGATATTCACCCCAGCAAGCTCCGCTTTTACTATTTAATGGAAAACCTGCTCCTGGCGGGGCTCCTGGCGATTATTTATAGTAACGATATCTTTACCACCTTTGTCTTCATCGAAATAGCCACGATTGCTGCCTGTAGCTTAGTCAGTGCCGGAGAGAATGGTCGCTCCCTCCTGGCGAGTTTTGTTTATTTGGCGATGAGTCTGCTAGGCTCTGGTTTGTTGCTTTTGGCTATCTCTATTCTATATAGTATTACCGGGCATCTTCTCTTCGCCGGTTTAGCGGAGAGCATTGCCTCTTTGGTAGCCACGGGAAGCTACACCCTCCCTCTAGCGGTGCTATCCGCCTTAACCATAGCCGGGCTCTCCATTAAAAGTGCTATCTTCCCCTTCCACGGCTGGTTGCCGGAAGCCTACAGCAGCGCCACCACCCCTACCTCGGCCCTCCTGGCCGGTATCGTAACCAAAACTTACCTGGTCTTTTTGCTTAAGCTTATCTGTCGCGTCTTTGGGCGGGCTTACTGGGCTTCTATGCTCCTCTCCCGCATCTTTTTAGCTTGCGGGGTTATGGCTATTCTCTACGGTTCCCTCCAAGCCATGCGTCAGCGCGACCTTAAACAAACCCTTAGCTATGCCTCTATTTCGCAAATTGGTTATATCTCTGTGGCTTTGGGAGTGGGTACTATTCCCGCTCTAGTGGCAGCCTGTTTCCAGATGGTGAGCCACGCTTTAAGCAAGAGTATGCTCTTTATGGCAACTGCCGGGTTGGCTGAAGCCTCCCAGGGGGAGACCAGCTACAAAACCTTACGAGGAGCGGCTCGGCGCAACCCTGTAGCTGCCGCAGCCTTTGTGGTCGGCGCCTTGTCCCTGGTAGGTATTCCCCCTCTCCCTGGCTTTATGGCGAAGCTCTACTTAGCCCAAAGCGCTCTCGCTTCACCGGAGGGGTGGCTGGTGGTACCGGTTATCCTCCTGGGCACGGTGCTGGGCGCCATGTATTATCTGCCGGCTTTAGCCACCCTTTTCGGTAGCGACACCGCTGCCTGGTCAGATAGGGAAAGTGCCGAAGGGGATAAGTCACCGCCAGCTTTACTCCCCGCTTCTTTGGGAGTTTTTATCTCCCTAACCGTGCTATTGGGATTTTTCGCCCCTCAGGTGTGGCAGATCCTGGAGCAAGGTATAATTAACCTGCATTAATGTTTGAGGCTGAAGACAAAGTCTTCACCCTCTCGCCTCAGAGTGCGCTCTTCGGCGAATTAAGACGTGTTCTTGCGAAAAAGTTTGCTTTTTGACGCGCATGTCGCCAAAAAGCAGTTACTTTTATCCCTTTAAGGTAAGTTAGGTAGAAAACAAGTAATATGAAACTGGTTTTTTGCTGGTTGGGTCATATCTAATAAAGAGGTGAAGTGATGTTCCCTTCTTTGGTCTTACTTCTCCCTTTGTTTATTCCTACTTTGGCGGGAATAGGCTTAGGACTTGGATCCTACAGAGGTAAAGAGCGTTCCCTGCTTCCCTCTTTATTACTTTGCCTGGCTCTTACCACCTTGGTGGTAGCGTTAATAGCTATACAGCCTCCTATAAGGTTGGGGCTGTTCTCTTTAGGCGCCCAGTTACCCTTATATCTGGCTACCGATACTTTAAGCAACATTTTTGCTATCTTTGTGGCTTTTATTTTCCTCATTGTTAGTATCTTCTGTCAAGATTACCTAACCCATGAAGAGCGCCCCGAGCACTTTGTCATGTTCTACTTGCTAGCCTTAGGTATGCTACTGGGGCTGTCTTACGCCGGTAACCTGCTGACCCTCTACCTCTTTTTTGAACTTCTCACTCTGGTATCCGTACCCCTGGTGTTGCACTCCCAGAGTCTGGAAGCTGTAGCCGCAGCTTTTAAGTATCTTTACTATTCCATTGCCGGAGCATCTTTAGGGTTGTTAGGACTCTTTGTTTTCTACACCAATTCCTGGAACCTAGATTTTGTGCCCGGGGGAAATTTACCCCCCCAGGCAGGAGAAAATTCCCCTTTGCTCCTGGTTGCCTCTATGGCGGTCATCATCGGCTTTAGTGCCAAAGCCGGTCTTTTTCCTTTACATGCTTGGTTGCCAGCAGCTCATCCGGTCGCCCCGGCTCCCGCCAGTGCCATTTTGTCGGGAGTTATCACTAAAGCCGGGGTCTTTGCCGTTATCCGTTACACCCTTTACCTGGTGGGAGGCGACTTCCTTCGCGGCACTTGGGTGCAGGGGGTCTGGTTGGCTTTAACCTTGTTCACCATTCTTTTAGGCTCACTGCAGGCTTACCGAGAACTGCTCCTTAAAAAACGGCTGGCGTACTCCTCGATCAGTCAGGTGAGCTATATCCTCTTCGGCATCGCTACCTTATCTCCCCTGGGGTTGGTGGGGGCACTTTTTCATATGTTTCTCCATGGAGTAGCCAAAAATGGTCTTTTCTTAAATATAGGCGCTATAACCAGCGCCAGCCAGAAAAGCGCTGCCGATGAACTTCAAGGCTTAGGACGAAATATGCCTTTCACCTTTGGGGCGCTGGCTCTTTTGAGCCTGTGTCTGGTGGGCATCCCACCTAGCGGTGGCTTTACCAGTAAGTGGTATTTGGCAACTGCAGCTCTAGCGGCGCTGCCCAAGGCAATCTCCTGGTGTGGACCGCTAGTGCTTATCGCCAGCGCTTTACTAACTGCGGGGTATCTTTTTCCTCTACTGGTTGAGGCCTTCTTTCCGGGGACAGAGTGGGTTAAAGAGAACGAGGTCAAGGAAGCTCCTCCCCTCCTGTTAGCTCCTACTATGCTGTTGGCGCTTCTGGGAGTAGCTTTAGGGCTTTTCGCCTCTCCCTTGCTGGATGCTCTGCAACTGCTGGCAGCCAGCTTGTTTTAGCCGGGAGAGGGGTGCCGACATATGGAGTTCGTTTTAGGAAGCTGGCAGCTAAGCTTTAGCCTTAACGGTTTCTCCTCGTTATATGGGGTACTTACCTGCTGCGCTTGGCTGGTCTCTACCCTTTTTGCCAGGGAGTATTTGGCCAAATCTACCCATCGGACACGTTACACCCTCTCTTCTCTGGCAACTCTGGTCACGGTGCTGGGGGTTTTTGGGGCTGACAACCTCGCCACAACTTTCCTCTTTTTTGAATTGATGGCTTTTACCTCCTACGCTTTGGTAGCTCATGAAGAGAGTCCAGAGGCTTTGCGAGGGGCACAAACCTATTTGGCGATAGCCATCGCCGGAGGTATGTCCATCCTGATAGGCATGATGCTTCTTTATCAGCGCTTTGCCACTCTAAACTATAACCTGCTCTACGAGTACAGCCAGGCTCTGGCAGATAAGGGAGAGCTCTATCTACCGGCTGCTCTCCTCCTGTTGGGGTTTGGCGCCAAAGCTGGGCTATGGCCTTTGCATATTTGGCTTCCCAAGGCTCATCCGGTGGCACCGGCACCCGCCAGCGCCCTGCTCTCCGGCGTGCTGACAAAAACCGGTATAGTTGGGGTTATAGTTGCCAGCACCACATTGCTGGCTTCCGATATTCCCTGGAGCGTGGCCTTAATGGCTGTGGCCTCTATCACCATGTTGTGGGGAGCTGTAGCTGCTCTCTTCTCCCGAGATATGAAGCGCACCTTGGCTTGCTCTTCGGTCTCTCAGATAGGTTTTATCACCAGCGGCATTGCCAGCTTAGCCCTACTGGGCTACCACGACGGTATCGCTGCCCGGGGAGTGCTGCTCCATATGGTGAACCACACCTTGATCAAGCTGGTGCTGTTTACCCTGGCAGGGGTAGTCTACCTCCAAACCCACGACTTAAGCTACCGGAGTATACGTGGCTTTGCCAAGGGTAAACCTCTCTTTACCCTCCTCTTCCTGCTGGCGGCTGGTGCTTTAGCGGGGATCCCCCTTTTCAGCGGCTATATTAGCAAAACCTTGCTCCACGAAGCCCTCGTGGAAGGGATATACTATGCCCCCAGTGGTGCCCTAGCTGCCTTTCTGCAAATAGTGGAGATAATTTTTCTTAGCAGCGGCGGTATTACCTTCGCCTATATGGCGCTCCTGGGAGAGACCTTGCTTACCGGAAATGCTTCCTCAAAGGGAAAGATGCCAAGAACCACCCCAAGAACAAGGCGCTCACCTGGGCAGCGCCGCCCCCCACCGGCAGTTGAGGGAGTAAGGGAAGCCTTATCCCCCGGCTACCGGGTGCTGTGGCTTCTCCTGGCAGTAGCTCTCCTTTTCCCTTTGCTGGGGATCTTCCCTATCTTGGCTGAAAGGGTAGTAGACCCTGCCTTTACCTTCCTGCGCAGCCACGAAGTAGACCACCCTATTCCTTATTATGCTTGGATTAACTTACGAGGGGCTCTGATCTCCCTGACTATCGGCGGCGGTATCTTCCTTGTTATGCGTCATGAGAGGGCAGCAGGTACTCTGGGAGCAAAGCTCTACGAACTATTCCAGCAAGGGAGCTACGACCTGGAAGATAAAGGGTACCGCCCCTTGTTACAGGGCATACTTGGGCACCTGATCGCAGCCATGCAGCGTCTTGCTTCCCTGCCTGAGCTGCTGGTAAAAAAAATACGGGTAGCTCTGCTGACAGCCACCCGTAATCCCTACCAACCCGGTTCCTTTTTGGAAGGGCACTATTATCTCTTTAGTTCCACCGCTGCCGAAGCCAACCGGCGACCGGTAACTATCTCTTATCCCTCGACCACCCTAAGCCTACTTTTAGCTGCTGCTGGTCTCTTTATTATTTTATCTTTTCTCTTTAGTCAAGCTCTTTAGCTTCCCGCACTTGGACACTCCCTTTAGTCCACTCCCCAATACTGTTAGCTAAGTCGGGGAGAGCCATGGGGCGAAGGGTCGCCGTCAGCAGAACCTTCTCGCCATACTCCTGCCGAAGCTCTTTAGCTTCGGCTTTGGTCAATTCATGGAGGATATAAGAGAGCTGTTCATAACGGCACTCTAAGATAATAGGAATATAAACCAGTTCCTGACGCACCCCTGCCTCTTTTAAAACCGTGGCGGCAGTGAGATGAAAAGCTCTGATCAGCCCCCCAACCCCCTGCTTCTCCCCGAAGTAACGGGTAACCACTACCATGGTGTTGGTAAGCTCCAGATGGTCAATAGCACGCAGTATAGGTGGTCCCGCTGTTTGGGAAGGCTCCCCGGCATCACTATAGCGAGCCACCTGGTTAGGCGCTATTCCCAGGCGGTAAGCCCAGCAATGCTCTTTAATGCTGGGGTGCTCCTCTCGGACTTTGGCTAAAAACTCCTTGGTATCCTCTTCCGAGGTCACCTGGGCGACACTGCCAAAGAAGCGACAAGCGCCTACTTGCACCTTGCAACGCGCCTCCTGGGCTATGGTAAAATAATCGTTGGAGATAGTTATCACCGCCTTAGGCTACTGATACCGATCTTTCCACAGACGAGCCAGCCGCTCCTTGGTCGCTTTTTCGGCACCGTTGCTGCTGGCTTCATAAAACCGCTCCTGCCGCAGTTCATCAGGAAGGTATTGCTGGTAAACAAAATGCTCCGGATAGTTATGAGCATAAAGATAGCCCTGGCCATGCCCCAAGCGTGCCGCGCTGGGATAGCTGGCATCACGCAAAGGGATAGGAACCGCCCCTAAGCCCCTCTGTTCCTCCACTACGGTGGCGGCTTTGCCCATGGCGACGGTGACCGAGTTGCTTTTAGGAGCGGAGGCAACATAGATAACCGCTTGGCTGATGTTGTGCCGCGCTTCCGGCAAGCCAATTAGCTCCAAAGCCTGGGCTGCGGCGACAGCTACCAACAGCGCCGTGGGATCGGCGTTACCCACATCCTCGCTGGCGCAGATAACCACCCGGCGCATAATAAAGCGAGGATCTTCCCCGGCTGCCAGCATACGGGACATCCAGTAGATAGCTGCATCCGGGTCGCTCCCCCGCATAGATTTAATAAAAGCCGAGACAATATCGTAGTGTTGGTCGCCATCTTTGTCGTAGCGCAACGCTTTTTGGCGGATAGCCTCCGCCATCTCGGTTTCCCCCAAGATGATAGCGCCGTCTGCGCCAGGTTCGGCAGCCAACACTGCTGCTTCCAAGCCATTTAAGGCGTTCCGGGCATCACCCACCGAGCAACGCAAAAGATGCTCCAAGGCTTCGGGGGTAAGAGCTATGGTTAAATTACCATAGCCATTTTCTTTATCGGCTAAAGCGCGTTGCACAATTTGGGCGATGGCGGCATCATCCAGAGGCTTGAGGCGAACCATTTGCGAGCGGCTGACTAAAGCGGCGTTGATGTCGAAAAAAGGGTTGGAAGTAGTTGCTCCGATGAGAACCACGGTGCCGTCTTCCACCGCCGGTAGCAAAGCATCTTGCTGCCCCTTGTTGAAACGGTGGATTTCATCGATAAAAAGAATGGTGCGCTGCCGATAGATGCGCCGCCTATCTTTAGCTTCACCAATGATCCGCTTGATATCGGCAACCCCGCTGGTTACAGCACTGATTTGCTCGAAATGCCCTTTGGTGCTACCAGCGATAAGGGCAGCAATGGTGGTCTTACCGCATCCAGGAGGACCAAAAAGGATTAGGGAAGTGAGGCGATCACTTTCGATAGCACGCCTCAGAGGGCGACCCGCACCCAGCACCTCCTCTTGCCCCACCAGATCCTCCAGTTGGCGAGGACGCATACGCGCCGCCAAAGGCATATAGGCCGTCGTCGGAAGCTCACTTTGGGTGGTGGAGAATAAATCCAGGGGATCCATATGGTCACCGACTTTCTCTCTTTATCCCCACAGGGTATGCATCTTAGTTGCCTTGATTATTAAAGCTGCCGGGATAGCAGGAATAAACCGTTTCACCGGCGAAGAGAAATTTACCATGTTAACGTGAGAGCCTGAGGTGAGGGTATGGAGATAAATTTTACCGAAGTTAAGCGGGAAGCCCAGAGCAAACTGCAAGCCCAGTTTCGCCCTGCTTTTTTAGCTTTTAATCTCATGCCCCTCCTGGGGCTACTGGTTAACTGTGCCGCTGTCTGGCCATTCTTTCGTTACGGTTTCGAGGAAGTGTTGTATGCTTTTTCCCTACCCCAAACCAACCGCCTTATCCAACTCAGCTCCCTCTTGCTACTTCCGGTATATATGGCTTGTAGCGTGGGAGCATCCAGAATCTACCTGACCGTGTGGCAGGGAGAGACGGCGCATTTTCGCGATATCCTCTGGGGCTTTAACGATATTAAACGCAGTATGTTAGGGGTGCTACCTCTCTACCTGGTCCAGTGGGTCAACGGGTTGCTACAACTTAGCAGCGCTCTATTCGGCCAGGGGGTATCTTCGGCTACGGTCAACTTGGAAACCCCTATTTCGGCTTTAGCGCTGCTCCCCAGTGTTATCGTGGGTATTATAACAGCTTTCATCCAACTAAACTTCTGGATGCTCCCTTATATCATCGGCGAAGACCCTGATATCTCCTATCGTGATGCCTGGCGCCGCGCCTTGCAACTGGCTCGCGGTTACCGCCGGCGGGTATTCCTGTTTGAGCTCTCCTTCTTCGGCTGGTTAGCTCTGACGGCGTTGACCCTGGGGTTGGCAGTACTTTATGTTGGTCCCTATCTTAGTGTGGCCATGGCAGGTTTTTATGCCCGCCGGGTAATCATCAGCCGGGAAGAACCGTCTAGCAACTACGAAAAGATTTCCTGAAACATTAACTTTTAACAATATTTTTGCCACGAAAGGAGATTCTCATGGACAAACTACAGTTTTTAGAAGAGGCTCTGGGCAGCCTCAAAGAGAGCGGTCTCTTTAACTCTATCCGCACTATCGATTCTGCCCAGGGCGCCTGGCTACAGATTGACGGTCGTCGGGTGCTGAACATGTGCTCCAACAACTACCTGGGGTTGGCTAACCACCCCCGTTTGGTGGCAGCTGCCAAAGAGGCGATCGACCACTACGGAGTAGGACCGGCGGCGGTCCGTTCCATTGCCGGTACCCAGACCATCCACGAAGAGCTAGATGCCGAAGTAGCGAAGTTCAAAAAGGTGGAAGCGGCTCTAACCCTGCAGGGTGGCTTT